>CALVFC010000076.1 GCA_944326735.1 uncultured Limosilactobacillus sp.
CCGATATTGCCAAAGAATATCAACCCTTGTTGGAAGAGGGGCAGCCAATTGAGAACTTATTAGAGCGTCACCACTTTATTCCTAAAGAAGTGGCCTTAATTCTCAAAAAAGGCAGTATCTGGACAAAAGAAATCCAAGACTTAAACGCCTTAAGTAAAGCATTGTTTGAACGTTTTTCTGCATCAGTCGAACGTCTCCTTGTTTTAGTACCACCAATTCTTTTTGCCGTTTTGGCTGTTGTAATTATTAGTATGTACTTGTCATTACTATGGCCAATCTACCAGTCCATGCAGGGGGTCTTCTAATGAAACATTTCGTGAAGAAACAGCAAGGTTTTACCCTATTAGAAATGTCAATTGTCCTTTTTATTATTAGTCTTTTGATTTTGATTGTTTTACCTAACTTAACTAATCAACGACAACATGCCAGCAAGATTCACCGTGATGCAATGGCAACGGTTGTCCAGACTCAGGTTGACGAGTATCTCAACGACCACGATAAGCAAACGGTGAGTTATAAAGAGTTGGAGCAGGCACACTATTTAACGGCCTCCCAAGTGAAGAAAGCCCGTGGTCAAGGGCTCATGATTACCAACGGTCAAGTGGTTAAACATTCATGAAAACGGGCTTCACTGTTTTAGAAACGGTTATTGTATTGGGCATTGTCACAGTCCTTGTAATATTCCCAGTTCCAGGGATCAGTCAATGTCGTGCATATAATGAGGAACAATTGTTTTGGAGTGAACTCCGGCAGAATTGGCGAACAGCCCAATTACGTGCTCGTAATGAACGCCAAGTTACGCAGGTTGAATACGAACAATCTAGTAATCAGATCGTTTTTGTGGCCGATCAAAAGCGAGATGCTGTGCAATTACCGGGTACACTCAAAGTAATCAGGTTTGAGCCATTTCAGATGCACGCAAATGGTTACGTTAAACCACAAACGCAAGAATTTAAGTCTTCGCTGACTGAGTGCCGGTATTTGATGCGGATTCAATTAGCATGGGGAGGATATCATGTGGAAAGGGTCAATGAAAAGTAATGGTTTTGTACTGGCAGAGAGTGTGGTTAGTTTAGTAATTTTGAGCATTGCGGTTAGCTTACTGGTGACATGTTATCAGGGAATTGACTACCAGCGGCAACGGTTAGCTAATGAGTTGACGGCTGCGCGTTTAGCGAAGGAAGTTTCGGATCAGCTAGTGGAAACTAAGCAAGGCAGGGCAACGATCCGGAGTAACGGTTTTGATGCGTATGCCAGTTCATCATCCATCGAAGTTTATCAGCGGCAACACCTTGTATTACGGGTAAGCTAATTATGAAAGTCAGAGCTTTTACGTTAATTGAGTGTATATGTGCTTTACTGGTAACTTCGCTTGTGGTCACCATGCTTTCCTTGCTGATAAACACTACTCGGCATTCACCGTTGACACGGGCCGATCAGCCACTAGATTGGTACTTATGTTTAGCTGAGCTGGAGTCTCCCGATCACCAATTTAAGATTACGCGGGTTAACCATAATGAAGCACGATTAACAAGTAGGTTGAATCACCGCCAATATTTTTTACGAGGGCGGGGGAAAGTCTACCTGACGATGGCAAATGGCGATGGGGGTTACTTACCTCTGTTTGATGATCTTCAAGTTGGCAGTTTTAGTTGTCGCCAACTTAGTGACCATCAACTAGAATTAGAAATTCGGCGGCAAAATGGTCATTGCGAACGGGGAATTGTGAGGTTAGCACATAATGGTTAGACGACAACGCGGGGGATTTGTTCTGGTTGCGGTTTGTGCTTGTTTAGTATTATGCAGTGGAATGGTGATTGCTTATTACAAGTACTACTATCAACAATCATTGACATATCGCCGCTTAGAACGAAGCTGGATTAAGGACAGTCAACGAAATTTGCAAAGCTTACGTGAAATAGATCAATAATTCACAAAAGCTGAACAAATGACAGTTATTCTTTACGATAGGGACAGATTGTTCGTGCAGAAAGCGTTACCTTGAATTTGATAATCATAATAGTTAAACTAATAGATGATGATTGTAAATTACTGGAGGTGATGCGCTCTGTCGCAACAATCTGTTCAACAATTATTTGAGCTTATTGACCGGGGCACCGAGATTCTACAATCAGCTCTTAATAGTTCATATTTGGATGCAATGTTAGAAAATTTTGAAAATATCATTGACCATGGCCAGGTCCAGGTTGAAGATGGCTTGCCTAAAGCTGATGCGGTAAAACAGCTGCAAGATATTTACAACCAATTACCAATTGATCAAATTACTGGTGAGACGTGGCGTCAACTTGTTCAGTTATCCTTCTTAAAAGTGATTCGTAAGGATGCAATTCAAGCTAACCACCAAATGACACCAGATACGATCGGCCTCCTAATGGCATTTCTAATTGAAAAAGTAACTGCGCACCAGGATGTTAAAACGATTTTTGATCCCGCAGTGGGGACAGCTAACCTATTGACGACGGTTATGCATCAGTTGTCACTTGCCGATCATCATCAGTTGACGGGTTTTGGAATTGATAACGATGATTCCATGCTGGCCGTTGCCAGTGTGAACGTGGAGTTGCAAAAACTGCAGGTAAGTCTTTATCATCAGGATGCTATTAACGCATTGGATATTCCTCAATGTGATTTGGTAGTTTCAGATCTGCCAATTGGTTATTATCCCCTGGATAAGAATGTTACTAATTACCAAACGCGAGCAGAAAAGGGTCACTCATATGTCCATCATTTACTGATTGAACAGGCAATGAACTACTTGCAACCGGGAGGCTTTGGAGTGTTCTTAGTGCCAAGTAATCTGTTCCAAACGAAGGAATCACAATCCTTCGTCAAATGGATTCAGTCAGTTGCCTATCTTCAAGGTTTAATTAATTTGCCAAGTGAATTATTTGCCAACAAGAATGCGCAAAAGTCCATCCTACTTTTGCAGCGTCATGGTGGTAAGAGTCAACAAGCTGTCAAGGTGTTACTGGGTGAATTTCCATCTTTTAAGGATCGGACGAAATTTGCTACCTTTATGCAGGAAATCAACCAGTGGGTCGCAACGAATATAGTTAAGTAAGGAGACGTTACAATGTCAAAAACAATTGCTGTCAATGCCGGAAGTTCTACGTTAAAGTTCAAGCTCTTTGACATGCCAAGTGAAAATGTTGTCGCTGAAGGAACAATTGAACGAATTGGCGAAGAAATGGGTCATGCGAAAATTAAGTATGGCGATGGTCAAAAGCACGAAGACGAAAAGCCTTTTAAGGACCATGGAGCAGCTGTTCAATACCTGTTGGATCAGTTGATTGATCTTAAGATTGTTCAAAACTACGATGAAATTACTGCTGTTGGTCACCGGGTTGTTGCTGGTGGTGAATTCTTTAAGGATTCCGCAATTATTAATGATGATGTTATCAAGAAGATTGATGAATTGTCTGAATATGCACCTCTTCATGACCCAGCCGAATTAATTGGTATCAAGGCCTTCCGTAAGGTATTACCAAATGCTTTTGCTGTAGCCGTTTTTGACACTTCCTTCCATGTCAACATGCCAAAGAAGAATGCTCTTTACAGTGTCCCTTACGAATGGTATGAAAAGTATGGTGCGCGGAAGTATGGTGCCCATGGTACTAGTCACCGTTATGTTGCTGGTCGGGCCGCTGAAATGCTGGGCAAGCCTTTGAAGGACCTTAAGTTGATCACCATGCATATTGGGGCTGGTGCTTCAATTACTGCCATCAAGGATGGTAAGTCATATGATACTTCTATGGGATTCTCCCCATTGGCTGGTATTACGATGGCTACACGGTCCGGGGATGTTGATCCATCCTTAGTTGCTTTCGTTCAAGAAAAATTGGGCGTTTCATCTCAAAAGATGATCAGTATCCTTAACCACGAATCTGGTATTAAGGGTCTTTCTGGAATTTCTCCAGATATGCGTGATATTCTGGCCGCTGCTGACAAGGGCGACAAGCGTGCTCAACTGACGATTGACATTTATGTCAACCGGATCGTTCGTTATGTGGGTGCATACATTGCCGAAATGGGCGGTGCTGATGCCATCGTCTTCACTGCCGGCGTTGGTGAAAACAGTGCGCCTATTCGGAAGATGGTTACGGATCAACTGGGTTACTTTGGCATTAAGATTGACCAAGAAAAGAACAAGTGCCATGGTGTAGAACGTGATCTTTCTACTGATTATGCTAAGATTAAGACCTTGTTAATTCCAACCAACGAAGAATTAATGATTGTCCGCGACATTGAACGCTTACGTAAACAAGCCTAAATTAATTATTGGAATACAAGTGAGAGAAGAGACTGGGTCAATTACTCAGTCTCTTCTTTGTCTAAGTTATCGAGGAGGGAGGATGGCCAATGAAATTTGTCACAGCTGATACGCATTTTTTAGATGAACATTTACTCGGGATTGACCAATTCGCGCCACGCCCGTTTACTTCCGTTGACGTGATGGATCAAACGATCATTGATCACTGGAATGCACGCGTGAGTGACCAGGATACCGTTTACCACTTAGGCGATATTGCAGTTTACTTTGCTAAGCCGCAAAAAGAGGCCTATTCTGCAGTTTTCCGGGTGTTGAACCAGTTGAATGGTCACCTGATTTTAATTAAGGGGAATCATGATAGTCGGGGATTATTTAAGTACATCGCTAAGCATAACTATGCTTTAGGCAACCAGCCTAAGTTTGCCTTCCATGATGTTGGTGTATTGATGAAGTATGACCATCGTCAATATTATTTAACTCACTATCCGTTGATGTTAGGAATCGCACCCCAGATAATTAACCTGCATGGTCATATTCACCATTATTCCGTTCCCGCAAAAAGGAATATTAACGTTGGTATCGATTCTCCAGAACTGGATTATCTCGATCATCCAGTGCCATTTGGGACGCCACTTAGTTTTGCCGAGGTCGAACAGATGATTAATGGCAAGTTTATTGACTTTGAAAAGCGGCAATAAATTAATGCTGGTTTCTTTGTGTTAATATTAAGCTATGATTGTTTTAAACAGTAGTGAATAACGTGAATCGTGCCAAAATCCAGGATTATATTGATCAGCGTGAGGATCAACGAGCGGATCTGTACCATTACGAACAGACCGCTGAAAATAAATTCACGTTGAATGGCCATGAATATCAACTATTAGTTAACTATCGTGACGGCTTTAACGGTGATGAATTTGCTAAACGGTTTTCTAACATTTTGAGTAAGTATGATTATATTGTAGGTGATTGGGGATACGACCAACTTAGGTTACGAGGCTTTTTCGATCCACAGAGTCCCCTTTTTCGTCCTGAACGGGGCAAAGAACGCATTGAGGATTATTTGTATGAAGACTGTAACTTTGGCTGTCCATATTTTGTTGTCCAAAATGAAGACGTGCAATTGCCAAAACATCGTTCTCGTCGCCGTCATAATGGGTTCCGTGAACGTCGTAAGCCATTGCATAAGGAAAGTATCAGACACCGTCATAATCAGGTAGCAACGAGTGTTGGTGAAGGCAAAAAACATAAGTTTGTTATTCATCAGCGTCATACTGGCAAAGGGAGATCAACTCATGGTAATAAATAGTTATCAAGGATATTTTATTGACCTTGACGGGACGATGTATCGCGGGACCGATCGGATTCCTGCAGCGGCTCGTTTTATTCGGCGGTTGCAGTCTGCTGGTAAACAAGTGTTATTTGTGACTAACAATAGTACGCGCAGTCCACATGATGTTGCGGACAATTTGCGAAATAATCATGATATCAACGTCACTGATAGTAACGTGTATACTAGTGCCCTAGCAACAGCTGATTATATGGACCAGCTGGCAGATTCAAGTCATCGTTCTGTATACATTGTCGGTGAAAGTGGCCTTAAATCAGCGCTGGCTAAGAAGGGCTTTCAAGAGACTGTTGATCATCCCGATTATGTTGTTGTCGGGTTGGATTCCCATGTCGAATATGATCAACTGGCGACAGCCGTTCTATCAATCCGTTCGGGGGCCAAGTTTGTTGGCACTAATCCGGATAGTAATTTGCCGAACGAACGGGGGATGGTTCCTGGAGCAGGTTCTTTTGTAAAACTAGTGGAATATGCTACGCAGACTAAGCCTATAATGATTGGCAAACCAAGCCCAATCATTATGGAAATGGCACTTAAAAGGAGTGGCCTTCAGAAGCGTGATGTCGTGATGGTTGGTGATAATTACCATACTGACATCGAAGCCGCCATTAATTTTGGTATCGATAGCCTATTAGTTTATACCGGGTTATCCACCAAGAAAGATATTGCTGCAGAACAGGTTAAACCTACACATGAGGTCGATAGTTTAGATGAATGGCAAGTTAACTAAACGTGACGTATTAACGGTGGTATTGACAACGGTATGTATTATGTCCGCTGTTGTCGGTACTGCCTTTTTATTAACTACTGTCTTATCCAGCTTATTGATTCATTATCCGGGACAACTGGGCGTCAGTCACAGAGACATTAGTCACGATTATTGGCGACTCTTATGGTATTTGCTTAATCCGTTTACCGATCATCTTGGGGTAGTATATCTTAAGGTCTCCGCTCATGGCTCAGCCCATTATCAGCAGGTGAAGTCTTTGTTTACAATAGTTGAGGTGGTTGTGATTTGTTCTGTAGTGGCGTCTCTTGTTGAGATGATGAGAATAAAAAAGAGCGCTAAGCAATTGTTGAATTTGCTTAGCGCCCTGCGGATAACGTTTATTGTAATTGTCGTGAACTTATTATTCTTTCTAATTGACTTTAATGCTCATTTTATCAATCTTCACCGTTGGTTGTTCAATAACCACTGGTGGGTTTTTAATGTGATGACTGATCAAACAATCTTGTTGATGCCAATATCGTTCTTTGTCCGGTGTTGTTTACTGTGGTTAGTATTGAGTGTCGTCATTTGGGGAGTTCTTGATGTTATTCTCCGTCGGCAGATGCTTGCTGCCTATTTTGGACTTAATAAAGCCCACTAAGGCGGGAATAAGTGTGACAATGATAATGGCAAGGATGATTAATGAAAAATGTTCTTGTACGAACGGTAGATTGCCAAAGAAATAGCCGGCAGCACAGCACAGTGCGACCCAACTAGTACAGCCAATGAG
>CALVFC010000077.1 GCA_944326735.1 uncultured Limosilactobacillus sp.
TAAACTGCTGTTTTCTTGCTGTCACCATTTACTCTCCGATGGCAGTGCCAATCTTGATACCATAAAGCAAACTTTGTAAAAAAGAACCACAAAACAAAATAATATTATTATTTTGGTCAGAATTTAATAGATTTTGACACACCAAGTCAATACAATAGCTATATATTAGTACGAGTAAGGTTGAGTGAATATGCATAACTTAATTTATCTGACAGACTTAACGGGTACCGACTTAGACCCCTACGTTCGCCTGAATGAAGCACAACTTTTTCATGCTTCCCAGCCAAGCCTATTTATTGCAGAAAGCCCCAAAGTAATTGAACGGGCCTTACGAGCGGGCTATCAGCCAGCTTCTCTCCTGGTGGAAGATAAGGTGCTCCAACGTGATCTAGCTGATTTGGAGCATGAAATGAAAATTAATAACACAACGGGCCTCGGGGACACACCAATTTATGTCATTAACAGTGCTCAGATTCGTCAACTTGCTGGTTATAATTTGTTGCGCGGCGTGGTGGCGGCAATGTATCGGAAAGAGCGGCCGGACTTAACTAACTTTTTAACCCAAATAACGTCTCCTCATCCCCGCATCGCCGTCTTAGAAAACGTGGTCAATCCAGCTAATGTTGGTGCAATCTTTCGTTCAGCAGCGGCACTAGGAATTGATGGAGTAGTAATCACGAGCGACTCAGCGGACCCCCTTTATCGTCGTGCTTCGCGAGCGGCAATGGGAACGGTTTTCCAAGTGCCGTGGACTTATATCGATGCCAAGACTTGGCAATCTGGAGGAATCCAACTTTTGCATCAGTTCGGTTACCAAACCGCCGCGATGGCGCTCCGCCATAACACCGTTAGTATTGATGATCCTCAATTGGCTAAGGTGGCAAAACTCGCGATCATTTTAGGCTCGGAAGGACCCGGTTTAAGAGAACAAACGATTGCCCAGAGTGATTTCACAATTAAAATCCCCATGGCGGCAGGAGTGGATTCCTTAAACGTTGCTGCAGCTTCGGCCTTAGCTTTCTGGGAGCTTAGTAAACGCAAGTCTAAGTAGCATTTCCACGATAATATTAGTTAAATTAAAATATTCTAATTTTCCTATTGCTATTTTATAATTTTACTGCTATGATAATTGCAACATTTAAATCAGTTAACAAATGCAAGCATTAATGGATTAATGTTTTAGCCTTACCACAGAGAGTGTCAGTTAGTGAGATGGCATTAAGACTAAGACGGTAAAGATTATTGCTGAAGGCGATGCTTTTCGAGGCATCATGGGAGCACCCAATATCGTGCAGCGTATCGTTATTAATTTAACCGTACGTAGTGAGAGGTCAATTGTAAAGTTGGCTTGAATTAAGGTGGTACCACGCTAAACGTCCTTTGCTCGATTAAGAGCAGGGGATGTTTTTTTGTTAGCTAGAAAAGAATTAGGAGCGTGTTAATTATGAAATATGGGATTATTGGTGCAGGTGCAATGGGATACCGTTATGGGGTCATGCTGCAAGAAAATGCTGGTGTTCAGGTTGACTTTATTGATACTTGGGAGCCTAATGTTGAAAAAGTTCGCGAACAAGGTGGGGTTTCAGTGGCCCGTGATCACCAGAACCGGCATATTGTTCCCATTAATATTTATTACCCTGAAGAATACCAGGGACATCCAGACGTGTGGATTATTTTCAAGAAGCAAATGCAACTGAAAGACGAACTGGCCCGTGATAGCAAGGCAGGACTCTTTCATGATGATCAATATGTCTTTTCAGCAATGAATGGAATGGGGCATTTTGAAAAAATCAACCAGTACTTCCCTAAAGACAAGATTATTTGTGGGACAGCGATGATCGCAACGCGCCTTGATGAACCAGCTAACGTTGACTTTATGGGCGCGGCCAACTCTGAAGTAATGCACATGGCCCGGTATAACAATGAGAAGCCAGACGAAATCACGCAAGCAGTGTTTGATGACTTTCAAGCCGCTAAGCTTGGCCCGGTCTTTGCTGACGATTGGCAGGGGATGTGCATGTCTAAGGTTGTCTTTAATGCGGTTTGCAATACCCTGTGTACAATGTTCAAAATACAAATGGGGCAGTTTATAGAATATCCGGGTGTTCCAGCGATGGCTCGCAAACTCTTTGATGAGGCGTTTGATGCTTGTGAACGCGCTGGCATTTATCTTATTGAAACTCGGGATGAAGAGGTTGCTTCGGTTACCACGATTGGTAAGGCCTACAAGTACCACTACCCATCAATGTATCAGGACTTTTCCAAGGGTCGCCCAACTGAAGTGGATTACATTAATGGTTACATCGCCAAACTAGGTCGTGAACATGATTATGTTTGTCGTACCCATGAATTCCTGGTCCATGAAGTTCATATGGCTGAACTGATGCGCAAGTATCATGAACCAGCGGGTAAGTAATAAACACTGATCGACTGTCGGGGGAGAATCTAAAACATTTGGTTAGAAAAAGCATGTCCGTGGTAATGTTGCTGCGGGCATGCTTTGCTGGTTTCTGGTGTGGTTAAGGTTCAGCCTTGTTCATGTAAGATATAAAAAGATATAAAATTTGATTCAAGATATAAAAAGATATAAAATATTGATAAAGATATAAAATGGTATAAAAACTAGTGAAGGAAAAGTGATCGTATTGAACAATCCATTTAACCCCAGCTTTGGAATTCAACCAACTGTTTTGCTAAACCGTGACGAGTTAATTAACCAGCTAACGACCGATATTAAAGCGTTGAACACCCCTTACCGAACAACGTTGATATATGGGACACGGGGAGTCGGTAAAACCGTCTTTATGAACGAAGTTGGTCAACGAATTTCAAAGGATCCAGATTGGCAAGCACTTCACTTGATCATTGGTGATAATATGGTTGGTCGGCTAGCTGACCTACTTTATCAAAAGGCTACTACCCCCCTACAAAAGTTACTTGAACAAATATCTGGGGTAGAGTTCTCTGTGGCTGGGATAACGTTTAAGGCTTCTAATGCTCGCCCGACAACGACCAACTACCAAGTTATCCTTGAAAAAATGTTGATGATCATGAAAAGTCATCATCAATGTGTCCTAGTGATGATTGATGAAGCTCAAGATGTTCCCGGAATGGTGGAATTAGCTTCTGTTTACCAAGTTTTGATTAGTCAGGGCTTACCAATTTCTATTATCATGACTGGGTTGCCGAAGAATGTTCAAGAATTACAAAATAATCATGTTCTAACGTTTTTATTGCGCAGTGGGCGAGTTAATCTATCTCCGCTGAACTTTTATGACATCCGCGCGCAGTATCAACGGGTTTTTAGTCAACGTGATGCTGATGTATCTCCCGTGGTTATTCGTCGGGCAGCTCAACTAGCAGATGGCTATGCTTATGCTTTTCAATTAATGGGTTATCTTTTGTGGCGGAGTAACGATCATCCGATCACAGAGGAAACCATTAAGAATATTCTGCCTGAATATCAGGCTCAGTTAAGTCGTAATGCCTACGCTAAAATGTTTGAAGAATTATCACCGGTTGACCAACGCTTTGTAGTGGCAGTGGCTAAATCACCAGAATACCCCGTGTCCGCTAAATATTTAGGCAAAGTGCTCAAACAGAAGCCTGGTTACATTGGTGTTTACCGCCGGCGCCTAATTGATAGTCAGATCATTACTTCTGCCGGGTACGGTCAAGTCAAATTTGCGTTACCCCTATTTCGGGAGTTTGTCCGCGATGATGGGCAATATTTAATTTAAACCATAATAACCTCGGATCCAGTTTGCGCTGAATACGAGGTTATTTTAGTTAGATCAATTTAACGTATCGCGGATCTCCGTTTCACTTGGTTGCCAACCTTCGTAAAGGTTAAACAGTACGCTATCCCGGGCAATTCGGTACGCTTCCTGATTGGCAAAGTGCTCACCACAGATAGTTTGCTGGCGATCGTCAAACGGAGATTCTTGGTCATAATCATGAACAGCATCGTTTGAATTAACCAGTTGCACTTGTTCCGCCATTTGCTGATAGTCAGCGGCGTTCAATGCCACGATGAGTTTCATCTGGTGACGGGGAAAGTGGAGGTATTGATGGTGTTGCTGGGCAATCAACTGGAGAAATGTTTTCGTAGACCGGCCATTACCTTCGCGGAAAGGATGAAGGGTATTAACGTTGTCTAATAGTTTCATGTATTCATTGGCCGTGGGCAGCTGCTCACTTAGCATCGGTCTGAGCAACTCATTCTCAATATATTGCCAAGCCAGCGGAATTGTCGCTGCCGGCTGGGCAAAGAAGTCCATGTCACCGGTACGCTTATGCAGGTCATAATCCGTTCGTACCTGACCGGCCCAATCGTAAATGGACCCAAACAGCTTTTGGTGAACCAAGCAAAGGTCATCTAGTGAGCTAATGTGGGGCGCATGGGTCAATATCAGTTGAATTTGCTGACAGACGGTTTGAAACTCAAGGGTAGCTAGCTGCTGGGCGTCATGAATTCCTAACTTATTCTTCAGACAACCGTTTGGATAACAAAAACGGCGGAAAAATTGATCGTTCTCCATCATCATTCTCTTTTCTATTAAAGACCAAAATAGCCCTCATATAATTGAGGACCGCAACCTATTTTTCAGTTCTAATTATACCATTTTGCCGCGTCCCAATAGGCATCTAAGGCTTCCTTATCACCACCGATTGCGCTATGATATGCTGTGATATTGAATAATTGTTAGGAGGTTAGGACCATCAATTACTTTATCGGTGTCGACGTTGGCACAACCGCGACTAAGGCTGTTCTCTACGATGAGCACGCAACCGCGCTGAAACGTTTCAGTGCGGGTTATTCCCTTTATCGTGATGCTAGTGGCATGGCTGAGCAGGATCCGTTTGCCTTGCTGGACGCGGTGGAACAGGTCATTCATGATGCGGCGGCCCAAATAAACTTTACTCATGAAAAGCTCCTTGCCGTCGCATTTTCTAGTGCTAACCAGAGCGTCATGATGCTTGACCGGCATTTCAAGCCGTTGTCACGGGTGATCACCTGGGCGGACACCCGCGCAGAAGAGGTGGCAAAGCAACTCAAACACAGTCCGGCCGGCCCACAGCTTTATGCCAAGACGGGGACGCCGATCCACCCGATGTCACCATTGACCAAGATCATGTGGCTGAACAAAACCCAGCCGGATAAAGTTGCTCAAGCAGCGTACTTTGGCGGAATCAAGTCGTTCCTGTTTTATAAGTTCTTTTGGGTGTTCAAAATTGATATTTCGATGGCCTCCTGTATGGGGATGATGAATATCCATACTGGTAACTGGGATGATCAAGCGTTAGCCTTAACGAACCTCCGGGCAGAGCAGTTGCCAACCATCGTCAGCGGGACAACTCAAGAGACGGGATTAACTAATGCAGCGCAGGCCAAAATGGGGATTCCAACCGACACCCCATTTGTTTATGGCGCTTTTGATGGGGCCCTGTCCAATTTAGGAGTAGGGGCAATCAAACAAGATACGGTCGCCATTACCATTGGGACGTCTGCTGGCGTACGGGTGGTAACTGACCACCCCGTGATTGATCCACAACAGCGGCTGTTTTGTTATGCTCTGGATACTGGTCAGTGGGTAATCGGTGGGCCAATTAATAATGGTGGTTTTGTTTACCAATGGGCCGTCCACCACCTCGTTGACGCTAGTGCGGTCAAACATGAAGGCACTGATCCATATACCCTTGCCAATCACGTCATTGCAGGGGTACCAGCTGGTGCACACGGCCTCCTTTTCCACCCGTTCCTTGGTGGAGAACGGGCACCGTTATGGAATGCTGATGCGCGGGGAAGCTTCTTTGGCTTGTCGCCCCTCCACACCCGGGCCGACATGTTACGGACGGTGATGGAAGGAATCAGTATGAATATCGCCACCGTGTTTGAGGCGGTGAGTGACCTAGTTGGTAAGCCCAACCGGGTTACTGCAACCGGTGGCTTTGCCCGGTCTGCAGTGTGGCGACAGATGTTAGCGGACGTCCTCGACTGCCCAGTTAATATTCCAAAGTCATTTGAGTCTGGCTGTCTTGGCGCCGTCACGATGGCAATGAAGAGCCTGGGGATGATTGACCGGTTCGATGTCGTTGAAAATATGATTGGCGATATCGACACTTACGAACCGCAAGCAGACGCGGTGGCGGTCTATCACCGTTACATTCCTCTGTTTAAACAAGTGGCAAAACTATTGACACCGGCGTATTCGGTTATTGCTCATTTGCAGAGGAGACCAGACTAGTAAGCAGTCATCGACCCAATAGTGTTTATTGAAAAATGAAAAAATGAAGATTAAAATTACTGATGTTTGGCATTCTTAGAAAAGAAGGAAATAACAATGACAGAAATTACGATTGATATTGTGCGTCATGGGGAGACGTATTTGAACCAGTTAGGTCGGGCCCAGGGATGGATCGACATGGATCTGGACGAACGAGGTTATGAACAAGCCTCAACGACGGGAAAGGCCTTAGCTGATCGTTATTACAACATTATTGTTTCTTCTGACCTCAAGCGGGCAGTTGAAACACGGGACCGGATTATTAAACACCTCAAACATGTTCCAGATGTTGCCTATACTGATAAAACATTTCGTGAAATCTTCTTTGGCTACTTTGAGGGCCTGGATTCCGAAGCTAACTGGCGAATGATCGCGGTGCAACATGGTTATCAGGACCACGATGACATTATTCGGCACGAGAGTTTACGATCTGGCCGGGATATGATGCATGACATGGATCCCACTGGCCAGGCCGAAAGCTATGAAGAAGTTGTGGCTCGGTGGAAACGGGGAATCAAATTACTGGTTAAGAAGGCCAATGATGGTGACCGGGTTCTCCTGGTGACCCATGGGACCTTTATTCGGACCATTGCTGATGCCCTCGGTGTTGATACGGTGGGCAACTTCCCAACTAATGCGGGAGTCACAACCATTAAGGCATCAGAAAAGGGCGCCAAGATGGTGGAATACAATCATAAGT
>CALVFC010000078.1 GCA_944326735.1 uncultured Limosilactobacillus sp.
ACGATCCCCGCAAGGCTGCCAAGAGCTGGACCGCCCCCGCCGCAAAACGGTGGGCGGGTTGAACCGCCATAAAGGTGGGCAATTCAATGATCAAGTCGACGCCATTCTGCAGGGCTGCCCGGGTCCGCTGCCATTTATCAAGAATGGTTGGTTCACCACGCTGTGTAAAATTACCACTCATCACCACTACGACCACGTCGGCGCCAGTAATTTCACGCGCCTTGCGGAGGTGGTAAATATGCCCATTATGGAAAGGATTATATTCAGTTATTAAACCAACTGCTTTCATCTAATTCCCCTATTTTGAACATTCAAAGAACCACCGCCGACTGTCTTCATGAATTGGTTGCCGCCCAAAATCAGCGGTAACGGTAATTTTACTAAAGCCAGCCTGGGCCAGCGCATGACGAATCTGCGCCAGTGAATACCCCTGCTCAAAGTGTGTTTCACCCACCCGCTGGTAAGATTGGTCAGCCTGCTGGTGGAAGAAGGTTAGTTCATGAATAACCCCATGTTCGACATCATCATTTTGGTACGATGACCACATAAAGTACTCTTTACCATCTGGCTGAGCATAGTTATACATATACCCTGGATAAACGGTATCCGTTTGATATAACGAAATCATATCAAAGAGAAACTTACCATCTGGCGCCAGGTGAGCCGCTACCTGGTTAAATGCGGTCTGTAAATCTTCTAAACTCGTGAGGTAGTTAAAAGAATCCGCATAGCAAGTGACCAGTTCGTATGCCGGCAAGGCCGACAAGTCACGCATGTCCGCTTGTACTAATTGGATACTAACTTGCTCATCACTGGCATGCTGGGAAGCTAACGCCAACATATCGGCTGACAAGTCCGCTACCGTCACCGTTAAACCATGTTGGGCCAACAAGACGGCCAATCGACCCGCACCACCCGCTAAATCTAAGCAATGTGGTGATGACGACTCAGGCAAGCGAGCCATCGTATATTCAGCCCAGCGTTGGTACATCGATGAATCGAATAGTTGGTCATACAGTTGGGCAAAGGCTTGGTAAATCATTAATCATTGACCCATTGGTTGACGTTGACGAGTGGCGCATCCGACCATAACTTTTCCAAGTTGTAGAAGTGACGCGTTTCTTCACGGAAGACGTGAACAACAACATCGCCTAAGTCAATCAGGACCCAGTGGGCATGGTTCTTGCCTTCGACACTGCCAATGTTGACGCCATTTTCATGGGCTTTTTCAATAATGGCGTTAGCGATGGCTTGCACCTGACGATCGGATCCGCCTGTCATAATGACAAAGTAATCCGCCATTGGACTAATTTCGTCAACTTGCAAAGCGGTGATGTCTTCCGCACGCCGGCCATCCCCAGCTTTGACAACCATTTCTAATAGTTCCTTACTATTCATTAATCAATCTTCCCTTCGTACTTAGCAACCCAAGCGTTATATGTTTCAATCGTCTTTGGGTATACCGGTTTGTTATTCTTAATCAAGTAGGCGAGCGTGTGCTTAGTTTGGTAAGCCACTCCCGCGCCAAGGTCTTCATTAGTAATTTGACGGGCACGGTCAACGCCTGGGAAATCACGCGCGGGTTCAATGTAGTCGGCCATGTAAACAATTTGTTCCAATGGCGACATAACAACCGCGCCAGTAGTATGGTGACGAACAGCATTCAAAATGTCTTCGTCCCAAATACCACACTCATCCTTTAGCAACTCTGCACCAACAACGCCATGCCAAATTGCATTACCCCAGTTAAGTAAATCGGGGTCCAAGTGCTTCTTCTTAATTTCGGCAATAAAAACATCATCAGGCCGTTGCTTTGCATAGTCGTGGCACAATCCCGCAATACTGGCCTTCTCTAGGTCAACATCGTAGCGTTTTGCCAGTTTAATTGCGGTTTGTTCTACCCGCAAAACGTGGTGAAAACGCTTCGGACGCAGTGAATTTTGCAAACGCTCAATCAGGGCGTCACGCGTCAATGGGATATAGTGATTTGAATACTCAATAATTTCTTCAGTCATGATATAGTTGGTGCTCCTTAATAAAGTCGGCAACTGCTTGTGGAACCATGTAACGAATCGTTGTCCCCTGTTGGACGCGCCGCCGAATATCTGTCGAGCTAAAGGCAACGGTTGGGACATCAATCCAAATTACTGGATACTTCGTCATGTTTTGGGCGCCCTGCCGACGAACCGCAACAAAGTGGAAACGCGGTAAACGCACTAATTCTTCGATGCGGTGCCAGGTTGGCAAATAGTCCACCATGTCGCCACCGATAATAAAGTAATAATCTGTATCGGGATGTTGATCAATCAGGCGTTTCATAGTGTCATAAGTATAGGAAACGCCACCACGATGCAACTCTGCTTTTTCGATTCCAAAATGCGGATTATCCTTAACCGCCAGTTCCAGCATTTGAAGGCGAAGGTCCGCATCAACAGCTTTCTTGCGATCCACGTGTGGCGGAATCGCGTCCGGTAAAAAGTCGACCCGATCAAGACACAGGTTGGCGTAGACCTGTTCGGCAATTAACAGGTGCGCATTATGGATCGGGTTAAAGGTTCCCCCATAAATGCCTACCCGTTTAGCGCGCTTAAACTTAGTCTGCTGTGGTGCCGGTTGGGTCCGGACACCAGTTAAAACACGATGTTCTTGCACAAGTGCCCACCTCTTGACTAAATTTTCTTAACTTTAGAAGACAATTCCCGTTGTTCCTTATTATCGGCCACCTTAAATAAGACTAAGACCCGGCCAATTACTTGAACAACCTGGATATCCGTCTGGCTTTCAATAAAGTGACGAACTTCGTCAGTGGTCACATCGGCGTTTTGCAGAATATTAACCTTAATTAACTCCCGCCGGTTTAACGCACCATTCAACTGGGCGAGCCACGCGTCTGTTAACCCTTCCTTACCAACTGCAAAGATAGGTTGCAAGTGGTTAGCGTGAGCTCGTAAATAACGTTTTTGTTTTCCTCTTAATTCCATTTTGTCTCCTCTAAATCATTGCACGACGGATCAGCACGGAAACACCTTGGGGCACCCAACCAGCAACCGTTACGCCAGCAGGGACGGTGATCCACCCCAGTCCCTCAAAGACCAGGTCACTCTTTGTTTCCGTATGGAACTCTTGCCGTTCCAACCGTGGAAAATTGTCAATTTCATCCTTGGTTGGTGGTGTTAGTAAGTCACCCAGGTGCTTCTGATAGAAATTATCAGCGTTGGCCAACTTCGTCCGGTGTAAAGGCAGATTATTATCAAAATATGCAATCATTCCTGCCCGGGGACCTTTCAAGTAATCAAAGCGTGCGACCCCACCCATAAAGATGGTCTGACCATCATTCAGTTGGTAAGTCCGGGGCTTAATTTCCTTTTGTGGTGCCACGTACTTTAACTGTTTGGCTGGTAAAACATGGGCCATCTGGTGCTCATGAATAATACCTGGGGTGTCCACTAATAAACGACCATCATCAAGCGGGATTTCGATCTTATCTAATGTAGTTCCAGGGAAGCGTGACGTGGTAATTAGTTCCTGGACCCCCGTCCGCTGTTTGATAATTTGGTTAATCAATGTCGACTTACCGACGTTCGTAACCCCGACCACATAGACATCGCGATGTTGACGGTAATGTTCAATCGTATCCAACAGCTGGTCAACCTGATGGTTCTTCTTTGCCGATACCAGAATAGTGTCAATTGGCCGCAAACCAGCCATATTAGCTTGTTGGCGTAACCAATCCGTCAGCTTACTCCGCCGTAACGACCGTGGCAGTAGGTCTTCCTTATTACCAACTAACAGGACAGGATTATCACCGACAAAACGGTGCAAGCCTGGGATCAGGCTCCCGTTAAAGTCAAAGACGTCCACTACATACACGATGAGGGCATTGGCATCCCGAATCTGGCCTAACAGCTTGAGAAATTCATCATCGCTCAGCGAAACAGGCGCAATTTCATTGTAATGACGAAGGCGGAAGCAACGTTGACAATATAGTTCATTGTTTGCCAGGCCCTTTTCAATCGCTGACTGGGGCGTATAGCCAGGCTGCTTCGGATCAGTCGATTGAATCACTGCGCCACAGCCAATACAACGTAACTCATCGTTAGATTGCTTATTTTCTGTCATTCAAATCCTCCTGCCAGTGCAAATCAGGGTACTCTTTACGTAATAACTTCCAAACCCGTTTTTCCAAGAAACGGTTCATTTGGGTGGTCCACTTGTCAGTTTGAATCAATGGTTGAACCAAAATAGAACGAACGCCGGCCTGGTGAGCAGCAACCATGTCAGTCATTAACTGGTCACCCACCATCACGACTTCGTACTTGCTCAAGCCGAGCTTCTTCCGTGCCCGCGTAATGCCAAAGCTGAGTGGTTTTAACGAACGTGAGACAAAGGGTAAGCCCAATGGTTCAACCGCTTTGGCAACCCGTTTCTTATTGTTATTGGAAATCACAATAAGAGGAATGCCGGCATCAGACAGGGACTTCATCCACTGCCGTAGTTCCGGCGTTCCATCAGGGTTATTCCAGGCAATCAAAGTATTATCCAGGTCAGAAAAAACGCACCGAATACCTTGTGCTTTCAGTTGTTCTGGCGCAACAGAATAAATTGATTTTACCATCCACGTTGGTTTAAATTCTTCTAACAAGGTGACACCTCTTTTTCAATAGTCAAACTAATTATAACGATTATCCCTAAAGACGGCTAGTAATTAAAAAGCAGCGACTACTTGGTTAAAGCCAAGCGCGCTGCTTTATGATTATAATCTTAGTTCAAAGCCTTCTTAGCTTCGTCAACGATTGCCTTAAATGCATCAGCATCGTTAACAGCTAAGTCTGCCAACATCTTCCGGTTGATGTCAATGTTAGCCAGCTTCAAGCCGTGCATTAACTTGCTGTAACTAATATCATTCATACGTGCAGCAGCGTTAATCCGGGCAATCCAGAGTTCACGGAACTTACGCTTGTTAACCTTCCGGTCACGGAATGCGTAAGTATAACTCTTCATTACTTGGTCCTTAGCAGTCTTGAAAAGACGGTGCTTTGAACCACGGTAACCCTTTGCTAACTTCATAATGCGCTTACGACGTGCGCGCGTAACAGTTCCACCTTTAACTCGCATGTTGAATTCCTCCTACGTATTTTAATTTTCTCAGTTGAAGTTTACTTAAATGGTAATAACTTCTTGTAACGTTTTACGTTGGTCTTGTCCATCATGCTCAAGCCACGTAATTGACGACGTTGCTTCTTAGTCTTACCGTGGAAACGGTGACTAGTGAATGAGTTACCACTCTTGAATCCACCCTTAGCAGTACGCTTGAAACGCTTTGCAGCAGCGCGGTTAGTTTTCATCTTTGGCATAAGAAAATTACCTACTTTCTCAAATTATTTCTTTGCTTTATCAGCAGCTGGGGCTAGAGTCAAGAAAATGCTCCGCCCTTCCATCTTTGGTCGTTGAACAACAGTAGCGATATCTGATGTCTCATCGGCCATTCGTTCAATCATGTCACGACCTAGGTCCTTATGGGTGATGGCCCGTCCACGGAAACGAAGTGATACACGAACCTTATCACCCTTTTCAATGAACTTCCGAACCCGCTTTAACTTAACGTTAAAGTCGTTGGTATCGATTGATGGACTAAGTCGAATTTCCTTAACCGTCACAGTCTTTTGCTTCTTACGAGCTTCACGCTCTTTCTTTTGCATTTCGTAACGGTACTTCCCGTAATCCATGATCCGGGCAACGGCTGGCCGTGCCTTTGGGGCAACCAGCACTAAATCAAGGTTAGCGTCTTCAGCTAATTGTAAAGCTTCACGCTTGGACTTAATTCCTAATTGTTCACCATCTTGACCAATTAGCCGTACTTCACGAGCACGAATACCGTTATTGACAATCATATCTTGAGCTATGGCAACGCACCTCCAATTTTAATAGCGAAAGATCCAGCAAAAAAAGCGGAGTGCATACGCACCCCGCCAATAATGAACAATAAGATTTGTTCTTATTTCATCTCGTCAGCCCGGCAACACTGATCACCTAGGCGAGAAGCGGGTGCTTCTGCTTTTTCTTTCAACGTTTTATAGAATAACGAATCTCACCTGAATTGTCAAGAAAGACTTAACCTTTATCCCGTAAATTTGCACCAATCATCTCATATTCACGTGACAGGTACTTAATCCGCTCCATAATACGACTGGCCTTAACGGGTTCCTCTTCTCCACGGTTGTTAACCGCCAAGTGTTCATGTTCCAACTCATCCATTGAGAAGTTTGAAGAGAAGAAGGTCGGTAATTCTTCCTGCATCCGGTATTCCAGGATAACGCCAAGAATATCATCACGCGCCCAGGTAGTCATCGAGTCTGCCCCAATATCATCAAGCATCAGAATGGGCGCCTTCTTGACTACGTCTAGTTTATCGCCCGTATTATTTTGCTTAATCGAATTACGCATTTCAACGACAAAGCTTGGAAAATGAACCATCGTCGTGGCAATCCCGTTAGTCTTGGCTAATTCGTTCGCAATGGCCCCCAGTAAGTACGTCTTGCCGACACCAAAGTTACCATATAAATACAAGCCCGGACGGAATTGGCTTGGTGAGTAATGTTCCACGAAGTTAAGGGCGGCATCAAGTGCCTCGTTCCGACTCTTCGTTTGGTGGGCATCATCAACATAATAATTGTCAAACGAAGCCCGGCGGATGAACTTAGGCATGTTAATTGAACGGACAAGGCTTTGAATATGCTGTTGACGCTGCTGTTCAATCAACTTCTTAGTTGGAACATACACAACATCGATTAGGCCAGCATTGATGGTTAATTGTGGCGAATAACCTGGCGCCACTGTTGGTGTACCCTTCCGAATTAATTCTTTTTCATGATAATACTCATACAGCTTGGCTTCACCGCGCTGAATAACATCTTTAGAAAGGACATCCTGGTGCTGATTCAAGAAATCCTTAACTGCTGGATCAGCAAATACTTTTTGCAT
>CALVFC010000079.1 GCA_944326735.1 uncultured Limosilactobacillus sp.
CTGGTTAAAGAATTGCAACGCATTTTAGATCCTCAGGGTATTGCGGTCACGATCGCTGCCCGTCACATGTGCATGGAAATGCGGGGAATTTGCAAGACCGGCCAATTCACGTACACCGATAAGTTTACCGGTGATTTTCACGATAATCAGGACCTTCGTCAGGAATTCTTGCAACAAACGAGGCAAACACAGTGCTAACTTACCAGCAATTAATTCATCAGATGAATCAGGCAATGTTGGGTGGCAACGATGACCGGGTCCCGTTGTTAAAGCGGGTTTTATCAGCATTGGATCACCCCGACCACGCTTACCGGATTATCCATATTGCCGGGACCAACGGAAAGGGGTCTACAGGGTCACTGATTGAGAAGGCCCTTCAGCAGGATGGTTCCCGCGTCGGCTACTTCTCCAGTCCCGCGATGGTTGACCAGCGTGAACAAATCAGAGTCAATGACGAACTGATTAGTCCGCAGGCTTTTGTGCAAACCTACCAGTATATTGCGGAACGGCTACCTCACGGGGTCACCCCACAAATGCTGTCGATTTTTGAGTGGTGGACTTTGATCATGCTCCAGTACTTTGCTGACCAGCAGGTAAAGTGGGCCGTCATCGAATGTGGACTCGGTGGTCGAGATGATGCGACTAATGCGATTGACGCGCCATTATTAGCCGTGATTACCCACATTGCCTTGGACCATACCAAGATTTTAGGTTCAACCATCAAACAAATTGCCCAGGCCAAAGCCGGCATCATAAAAGCCGGAACCAAAGCTGTTTTCCTCGCACCCAGTCAGAAAACTGCAGCGATCAAGGTTATCACTGACCAATGTCATCGCCAACAGGCACCTTTATATCGTGCGGACACTGTTCAGATTGAACGTCAGGAACAACAGGTCCAACTCACGGTTGCCGGCCAAGATATTAGTGGGCGGCTTAATTTACTAGGGACTTTTCAAAATGACAATGTCCGGACAGCGGCCCTGGTTGTTGATTGGCTGATCACCCACCAGCAAATATCTAGTTGGCAGCCATTCTGCCAAACGATGGCAACTATCCAGATCGCGGGGCGGATGCAGGTAGTAAGCCACCGCCCGTTAATCATCTTGGATGGCGCCCATAATCCAGACGCAGCCCGCCAGATTGTGGCAACGATGAACCAATTGCCACGGCACGGGCGGCTCATCATGGTAATTGGCTTCCTCGCAGATAAGGATTGGCGGACAATGGTTGACCTTTACCAGCCGATCGCCGACAAGTTGATCCTGACGAGTCCTGACAATCCGCAGCGGGCACTGGCCCTGAACAAACTGCAGGCCGCTGTCCCCAACGGCCTTTCGGCGGCAACTGGCCATGATGCAATGGCCTTGGCTCGAAAGATGGCCACTCCCGAAGACACTATTTTAATGACCGGCTCGTTTTACTTAATTAAGGAAGTGGAAAAAGATTATGACTGAATACTACATTGCAACCCATAACCCTAATAAGATCGCTGAATTACAACGGATTTTAACCTGGACCGGTAACCACGGCCGCCCATATACTGATGTGATGCCCCAGCAACGGTACCCGAAGGAGAGTAACGACTCTTACCGGGCCAACGCCATCAACAAGGCCCTCTTTATCAGTCACTTGCTGCCTGACAAATATGTCATTGCCGACGATTCCGGATTACAATTGGCGGCCTTCCCCGACTGGTTAGGGGTTACGACCGGGCGTGATTTGGCCGCGTACCCGACACCAGAAGCCTATGATGAGGCTATTTTGAGTAAACTAAAGGGCCATGAGCGGGGCTTCACGATGGTGTCATGGTTAGCCTGTGCTTATAACGATGAAATTATTGCCACGAGCCGGGCAATGATCCATGGCCGGGTCGCGCATGAACAACGCGGTTCCTATACCAAGGGCTTTGACCGGATCCTGATTCCAACGGGTGCGGACCAAACCCTGGCAGAAATGCCGTTTAATGAACGTTACTATCACTTGGTACGGTCAAAAGCGGTTAACCAATTGCTTGCCAAGCTAAGGGGGCAACAACGATGAAAATTGTGGAAATGCCCCTGCATAATGACCGGACGAGCCTTGGTCAGGAGACCATCAAGTACTTTACCAACGTTCACCAGCAGATTGCACTGACCTGGGTGGCCACCCCTGAAGAATTGCCACGCGTAGAAGCATTTTTGAACCATTTCGATTGTCCGCTGGCCTTTGATTTTCAAAAGTCATTGGTCAACTTTTTGCTTCCCCAAAGTGCCTTATCAGTACTTCGCCAGGCAATTAGTGAACAGTGGCCTCAAGACCAAGAATTGCAGTCGTCGATGGCGACACTGTACAAAGCCCACCAACTGACTTGGCAAGCAGGGCGGTTCTCATTCGATTTGACCAACCTAGGCTTGGTATACGCCATTCTGAATGTTACCCCGGACTCCTTCTATGATGGGGGCCAATTCAATTCGACCGACCAGATGCATAAACAGGTTGACCACCTTGTGGCTGCAGGGGCTGATGTAATTGAAGTTGGTGGGCAAACTACTAAACCCGGTGGCTTTAAGGAAATAAGTCCTGAAGAAGAAATTGACCGGATCAGCCCAGCAATCGATTACTTGCAGGAACACTATCCGCAGATGCCTATTGCAGTTGATACCTACAAGCTACCGGTCATGAAGTTTGCCTTAGACCAGCACATTGATATCATTAATGATGTGAATGGATTTGACACACCAGAAAAGCGGACGCTACTAGCACACAGTCAGGCCGGTTTGATTACGATGCACAGTAACCGTGACCAAGAATATGATGACTTAGGCCAATCAATGGTGCGGTTCTTCCAGGAGAACGTGAGCGCGCTGGTTAGTGATGGTATTGATCGTCACCGGATTTGTCTTGACCAAGGGATTGGCTACGCAAAAGTGGCGGATGGTCACCAGGATATGACGATGATGCGTAACATTAATTTACTCACGCAATTTAACCTCCCGTTGCTGGTGGCAATTTCCCGCAAGGGCTTTGGTAAGCAATTATTCGGTTTAGACAAAAAAGACCGCCTGCCGGTAACATTGGTGGCGGAAGCAGCAATGTACCAGCACGGCGGCCGGGTATTCCGTGTTCATGATGTTGAAGAGACCAAGCAACTGGTTAAGATGCTGGCGACGATTGACCAGGCTTACTGGGTTAAGCCAGCAGACAAGCAATCAAGAAGTTGAGGATTAATCCAATGGTCATTAGACGGGCATGACGGGGGTTGCCAAACGTTTCGCGCTTTTCCCGGAAGGCAATTTCCATTAGGCAGAATACGATGGCGACTAGAATTAACCACAAAACTTGCCAGATGATCAAGTGAGGGAACTCAACAATAATGTGGACGATGATTGCGACTAGCAAAATGAAAAATGACAGACGACTCGCACCGAGCCAATCGGCGACGTGCTTTTCCATTTTGGCTTTAGTACCAGCAATTGATGAGACCGCCGCGAGGACCGTAATAAAAATGATTAAGTAGGACAGCATACTACCACTCCTTCAAGTTGATTTTAGCACTCTCACCGGATTGCTACTATGGTCATTTGGCTTGAAAAAGTCATTAAAAAAGTGTAATCTAACGTATTGTGACCATTAATCTGAATTTATGAGGTGAGAATCAGTGGCAGATTTCGAAATTGGTGATTTAGTTCAAGGCAAGAAGTTCGGCCCAATGGATCATGACTTTACCGGGATTGTTGAAAAGGTCTACAACAATTCTATTATGGTTTCAATTCAAGATTTCGATCCAAGTGACAAGAGCGGTGTTAATGAATTAAACAATCGTGCCGTGATTCGTCAGAGTGAAGCCAAGATGATTAAGGCCGTTCCACGGACGGAAAAAGATGACGAAGACGATGATGAAGAAAAAGACGAAAAGTCATCAAGTAAGACCGCCGCAAAGAAAACGACCACTAAGAAGTCTTCTGCAAAGAAGAGCAAGACGACTAAAAAATCAACAAAAAAAGCTGACAAATAGTTTAGTTAGCGATATACTTTGAAATGTGCCTAAGCATGTTTCATTTATGCGGGTATAGTTTAGTGGTAAAACTCAACCTTCCCAAGGTTGCGTCGCGAGTTCGATTCTCGTTACCCGCTTACGAACAAACGCCTACCTGAAGTTGTGCACTTCAGATAGGCGTTTTTATTATCTAATCATCTTTAACCTGATCCAGGACGGCCTTCAACTGGTCTGCAGAAGCCTGCATCTTTTGCTGTTCGTCGTGTGATAACGAATACTCGATTACCTGACCAATTCCTTGGCGGTTAATCACGGCTGGCGTACCCAGGTAAAGGTCAGTGACCCCATATTGACCATCCAGTGGTGCCGAAATTGGGAGGACCCGGTTTTGATTTTCAATAATGGCACTGACGATTGCCGATAAGCACTTGGCAACTCCATAGAAAGTTGCACCCTTCCGCTTGATAATTTCAGCGCCTGCCCGGTGAACCTGTTCTTCGATTTCTGCCCGTTCTTCGGCGGTGAAGTGCTTGATCGCATCCAGGGGCCGACCGTTAATCATCGTTTCTGAAAAGGTTACGAATGATGAGTCGCCATGTTCACCAAGTACCTGAGAATCGACCGCGTTCACAGACAGTCCCAGACGTTGACTCAGGAAAAGGCGCAACCGCAACGTATCAAGGGAGGTTCCCGTGCCAATCACGCGATCCTTAGGGAATCCAGAGAAACGTTGGGTCATGGTCGTCAGGAGGTCAACCGGATTACTAGAGATCACAAAGATCCCTTTGAAGCCCGTTGCCGTAATCTTAGTAACAATCTGTTTTAAAATAGCAACATTTTTGTGGATGAGGTCCAAGCGACTTTCTCCCGGCTTGCGGGGTACGCCAGCAGTAATGACAACCACATCTGCATCATGAGCATCTGCGTAGTCCCCAGCTTTGACTTCTACCGGACTCGTGAGTGGTGTGATGTCTGCGAGATCTAACGCATCCCCCGCTGCCTTTTCATGATTCCGGGTCACAATAACCAGCTGGTCAACCTCACTGGTGGTTTGGAGGAGGGAATGCCGAGCCCACTGCGCCATCACCAATCAAGGCGACTTTATGCGAATATTGATTAATCATGGTTTTCCTCCTGGTGAAGGGCTTGCTGAGCGGCCCAGTGGTTGATTGGTCCGAACTTATGTCCAACGCTGATTTCATTAGCAATGGCTGCATAGACAGCATCCTTAGCGTAGCGAACAGCCTGCGCAACATCTTGCCCCTTAGCTAATTCACCGGCAATCGTTGCGGAGAAAGTGTCACCGGTCCCATTAACGTGGGTGGTGTCAACGAAAGGCTTCGTAAGAGTGAAGTGGTCGCCGTTTTCCAGGAGAACGACATCAGTCACAGAATCTTGTGATGGGTCATTGTGTTCACCCTTAACCACGACGTTCTTGGCACCCATCGCGTGGAGCTTTTTGGCTGCGGTCAGCATATCAGCCGAATTGTGAATGTCCATCTCGGCGAGTTTCTGGGCCTCATAAAAGTTCGGGGTAATAACGGTTGCTAATGGAATAATCTTTTCCCGGAACAGTTCATATGCAGATTGTTCCAACAACATGTTGCCGTGTTTGGTGATGATGACGGGATCAACCACGAGGGGGCCAAAGTTAGCTTTAGGATAGTGATCAGCAACGACTTGAATAACGTCGTCGTTGGCAAGCATTCCCGTTTTAGCGGCCTTAATATTGAAATCCGCTGCTAATACTTCAAATTGCTTGGCAATGAAGTCCGTCGGCATAATATGTTGAGCTTCAATCCCGTAAGAATTGCCGGCAACAGCCGCTGTAAGGAGTCCATGACCGTAAACGCCATCAGCAAAGAAGGCGTGCAGGTCGGCAGGCATCCCCGCACTACCGTCACTATCATGACCAGCAATTGTGACTGCTTGTACTTGTTGATTAACCATTTTATCAGCAACCTTTCTAATTATTTGATGAAAATTGTAACATAATCATTAACATTTGTATTTACAAAACTGTTTGATATGATAATATAGTAACGAACCAATAATCGAGGAGTAGTACTTGTTTGCTAATTTACAGCGATCCTACGTTGGTGTGAGGTAGGAAGTTAGGACAACGAAAGCGTGCCTCGTAGGCATTAAAATTTAATGATAAAACGAGTGGAATTCTATTCAATTAGAGTGGTACCGCGGGAAAATTCTCGTCTCTAGTAAGCAGTGCTTATTAGGGGCGTTTTTGTATAGGAGGAATTGTAATGAGTGAAAAAGAACAAGTTGTTTCAGCATTAGTTGCTGCCTTACCAGACCTGTCAACAGCAGAAATTGCTGATAAGATCGAACGGCCAAAGGACTCCAAGAATGGTGACTTTGCTTTTCCAGCATTCTTCTTGGCTAAGACGATGCACAAGGCTCCCCAAATGATTGCCCAAGACATCGTGGCTAAGATTGACCAAAGCGGCTTTGACAAGGTTGTCGTTGCTGGTCCTTACATTAACTTCTACCTGAACAAGGCTAAGGTTGGGGCTAACATTTTGGAAGAAATTTTGAATGACCCTGAACACTATGGTGAACTCGACTTAGGTCACCAAGCCAATATCACCATTGACTACTCTTCACCTAACATTGCCAAGCCAATGGGGATGGGCCACCTGCGTTCAACCATGATTGGTGAAGCCATTGCCCGGATCCTGGAAAAGGTTAACTACAACCTGATCCGGATTGACTACTTAGGTGACTGGGGAACCCAGTTCGGTAAGATGATGGCGGCCTACAAGATGTGGGGTGACAGCCAAGAAGTTCAAGATGGCTTAAAGAACGACCCAATTAACACTTTGCTGAAGCTGTATGTCCGGATTAACACCGAAGCAGATGAACACCCCGAATATACTGATGCTGGTCGTGAATGGTTTGCTAAGCTGGAA
>CALVFC010000080.1 GCA_944326735.1 uncultured Limosilactobacillus sp.
CAAAGTATCTGTCGAGGAAACGGGTACTGTTACCTACGTTGGTGATGGTGTTGCTCGTGCCGACGGCTTGGAAAATGCCATGGCTGGTGAGTTGCTCGAATTTAGTAACGGTGTTTACGGGATGGCACAAAACCTCGAAAGCAACGATGTTGGTATCGTTATTTTAGGGGACTTTACTGGTATCCGTGAAGGTGACACTGTTAAGCGGACGGGTCGAATCATGGAAGTACCCGTTGGTGATGCATTATTAGGACGGGTTGTTGATCCACTGGGTCGTCCAATTGACGGCTTGGGTGAAATCAAGACTGATAAGACACGCCCAATCGAAAAGAAGGCTCCAGGTGTTATGGAGCGGAAGAGCGTTAGTGAACCACTGCAAACTGGTATTAAGGTTATTGATGCCTTAGTTCCAATTGGTCGTGGTCAGCGTGAATTGATTATTGGTGACCGTAAGACTGGTAAGACTGCGATTGCCTTGGATACAATTATTAACCAAAAGGATAAGGACGTTATTTGTATTTACGTTGCCATTGGTCAAAAGGAATCTACTGTCCGGGCCAATGTTGAAACGTTGCGTCGTTATGGAGCATTAGATTACACCATCGTTGTTTCTGCTAGTGCTTCTAACCCTGCACCAATGCTGTACATCGCTCCTTATGCTGGTGCTGCGATGGGTGAAGAGTTCATGTATGGCGGCAAGGATGTTTTGATTGTTTATGATGACTTATCAAAGCAGGCCGATGCTTACCGTGAACTGTCATTAATTCTTCGTCGGCCTCCTGGTCGTGAAGCTTACCCTGGTGATATCTTCTACACCCACTCACGTTTGCTGGAACGTGCTGCACGGTTATCTGATGACCTTGGCGGTGGTTCAATGACTGCCTTACCAATTATTCAGACCCAGGCTGGTGACGTTTCTGCCTACATTCCAACCAACGTTATTTCTATTACTGATGGTCAGATCTTCCTGGATGCTGACGAGTTCTATGCCGGTCAACGTCCAGCCATTGATGCTGGTACTTCAGTTTCTCGTGTTGGTGGTGACGCCCAGGTTAAGGCTATGAAGAAGGTTGCCGGTACCCTTCGTTTGGATATCGCTTCCTACAACGAATTGGCATCATTTGCCCAATTCGGTTCTGACCTGGATGCTGCTACACAAGCTAAGTTGTCTCGTGGTCGTCACACGATGGAAGTCCTCAAGCAGGGCTTACACCAACCACAACCAGTTGAACAACAAGTCGTAACCCTGTTTGCACTGTCTAACGGATTCATTGATAAGATTCCTGTTGACGATGTTCTTCGTTACGAAAGTGAATTGGCTGCTTACATGCATGCAAACCACCAAGACCTTTACGACAGCATCAAGTCTACTGGTAAGTTACCAGAAGGCGATGATTTGAAGAAGGCTGTTGCTGACTTCACTGCTTCATTCCAAACCAGTGAAGATAAGAAGAAAGCAGCACAGAAAAATTAGTGATGACTAGTCGAAAGGACGGTGAGATTTAGTGCCAGCTTCACTTGCTGCAGTTAAACATAAGATTGAATCCACTAAGAGCACGCGACAGATTACTTCTGCCATGCAAATGGTTTCAACTGCAAAATTGAATCAAATTCAACACCATACAAAGACATACGATGTTTATGCTGAAAAGGTAAGAAACATGTTGTCCGATCTGGTTAAATCTCACAACGCATCTGCAGCTAGCTCAATTCATGATGCATATGCTGCGTTGTTTGAGAAACGTCCAGTAAAGAAGACTGGAATTTTAGTTATTACATCTGATCGTGGGTTAGTGGGATCCTATAATAACAACATTATTAAGGAGACCCTGGCCCTGATGAAGAAACAGCATTTGACTGCTGATAATACGGTATTCTTAACGATTGGTAAGACTGGTACCGAGTTCTTTAAGAAGCGTGGGATGAACGTTGTATATGAATACTCCGGTGTCAGTGATGTCCCAACATTCCGGGAAGTTCACCAAATTGTTAAGACGGCTGTTCAGATGTATGACGATGGTGTATTCGACGAGATGTACATGGCCTTTAGTCACTATGTCAACCGAATTTCATCACGGATCATTATTCATGATGTTCTGCCAATTACTGAAAAGTCCCTAATGGAGGATGAGGAAGAAAACCCATCCACTGATGACTCACCAGTAACTGCTGAATATGAATTTGAACCATCAGACACGGAAATTATTGCTGCCTTAGTTGCTCAGTATGCGGAAAGCTTGATTTATGGAGCTATTCTGGATGCCAAGACATCCGAACACTCCTCAAGTGCCAACGCCATGCGGTCAGCAACTGATAACGCTGATGATATTATTTCGTCACTTGAATTGCAGTATAACCGTGCTCGTCAGGCTGCAATCACCACTGAAATTACTGAAATTACCGGTGGTATGACAGCTCAAGAATAAATTTAACTGAGGAGGAAACACAACATGAGTTCTGGTAAAGTTGTCCAAGTTATCGGACCAGTTGTTGATATTGAATTCCCCTTAGACGAAAAATTACCAGAGATTAACGATGCCCTGAAGATTAAGGAAAGCGATGACAAGACTTTGACGACCGAAGTTGCCCTTGAATTGGGTGACGGTGTTGTTCGGACGATTGCCATGGATGGTACTGATGGTCTTCAACGGGGAATGGAAGTCGAAAACACTGGTGCACCAATTAGTGTTCCAGTTGGTGACGACACCCTTGGTCGTGTCTTCAACGTCTTAGGTGAACCTGTCGACAACGGACCGAAGTTTGGTCCTGATGCAAAGCGGATGCCTATTCACCGTGATGCACCAAAGTATGATGAATTAAACAACAACACTGAAATCCTCGAAACCGGGATCAAAGTTATTGACCTCTTAGCCCCATATGTTCGTGGTGGTAAGATTGGTCTGTTCGGTGGTGCCGGTGTTGGTAAGACTGTTTTAATTCAGGAATTAATTCACAACATTGCACAAGGTCACAATGGTATTTCTGTCTTCACTGGGGTCGGTGAACGGACCCGTGAAGGTAACGATATGTACTATGAAATGAAGGCTTCTGGTGTTCTGGAAAAGACTGCCATGGTCTATGGTCAGATGAACGAACCTCCTGGTGCCCGTATGCGGGTTGCCTTGACTGGTTTAACCATTGCGGAATACTTCCGTGATGTTAAGGGCCAAGATGTGCTTTTGTTCATTGATAACATTTTCCGGTTTACCCAGGCCGGTTCAGAAGTTTCTGCCTTACTTGGGCGGATTCCTTCAGCCGTTGGTTACCAGCCAACGTTGGCTACTGAAATGGGTCAGTTACAGGAACGGATTACTTCTACTAAGAAGGGTTCAATCACTTCTATTCAAGCGGTTTATGTTCCTGCCGATGACTATACCGACCCAGCTCCAGCTACGACTTTCGCGCACCTGGATGCTACTACCAACTTGGAGCGGCGGTTAACACAGATTGGTATTTACCCAGCCGTTGACCCACTGGCTTCTACTTCAACTGCCTTAACTCCTGAAATTGTTGGTAAGGAACACTATGAAGTAGCTACCCAAGTTCAGCACGTTCTGCAACGTTACCATGAATTGCAAGATATCATTTCTATCTTAGGGATGGATGAATTATCTGACGAAGAAAAGGTTATCGTTGCTCGTGCACGGCGGATTCAGAACTTCTTATCACAAAGTTTCTCCGTCGCTGAACAGTTTACTGGTACCCCTGGTAAGTACGTACCTTTGAAGGATACCATTAAGGGCTTCAAGGCCATTCTTGACGGTAAGTACGATGACCTTCCAGAAGAAGCATTCCGTCTGGTAGGGACAATCGACGATGCCGTTGAAAAGGCTAAGCAAATGAAGGCGGACAGTAACGAAGAGAGTGCTAAAGACTAGGAGGGATAATTTTGGCTGATACAAATTTCCAAGTCACCATTATTACTCCTGATGGGACCGTATATGAAAACGAGAAGGCTACAATGATTATCATGAACACTTCTGGTGGTCAAATGGGAATCATGGCTAATCACGTCCCGGTATTAGCATCTCTTGAGATTAGTCAGTTGCGGATTCACCATAATACGGGAACTGACGAAGTTGCAGCTGTTAATGGTGGTATTTTGCAGTTTGATGGTAAAAATGCCTTGATCACTGCAGATAGTGCCGAAATGCCTGAAAAAATTGATGTTCACCGTGCTGAAGAAGCCAAGGCTCGGGCCGAGGAAGAAATCAAGCATGCGAAGGAAGAACATCGTCAAAATGATCTTGCTCGTGCAGAAGTACACCTTAAGCGGGCAATTAACCGTTTGAAGGTTTCCCAATACAAGAAGCAGGGTTAATTTACACTAAGCGAATGGCAATTTGCCATTCGCTTTTTTTTTACTTTCCAGTGCTTTGTTAACTTATGATTAAGCTTTATCAATTGACCTATTGTCAACGCTACGAATATGATATGATACAAAATGGTTTAAAGAAGGTGAATTGAGTGCAAGTAGAAGGATTTAAAGCATTGTTAGAGATGATTGTTACTCTGATGATGATCTGGATTACGTTTTCGGCAATTCAGGGAATTCATATCGAGCGGATGTTTCGGCGCCCACCACGGACGTTGCCCTTATTAATCGTTTTATTAGCAACGAGCGTGGGCTTTACTTGTGCTCAGTTTCTTTTTTCATTTTTGTCTGCTATTAATAGCCTAGCCGACTTATTTCATTAATTCAGTGAGGAGAATTAATTATGGAAAAGATTGTCAGTAAAGGTGGTCATCGTTTAACTGGTCGTGTCAAAGTGGAGGGTGCGAAGAACGCGGTATTGCCAATCCAGGCTGCGGCCATCCTTGCCTCCACCGGGCAGACCAAGTTAACCAACGTCCCGGTTTTATCGGACGTTGTGATGATGAACAAACTTCTGCAATTCTTAAATATCCAGGTTAATTTTGACCCCAATGAGCATGCGGTAACGTTTGACGCCAGTCACCAGTTATCTTCCGAAGCACCATTCCAATATGTTTCGAAGATGCGGGCATCCATGGTGGTCATGGGACCATTGTTGGCGCGTACTGGCCATGTGCGGATTGCGATGCCTGGTGGTTGTGCCATTGGTTCTCGACCAGTCGACTTGCACCTCAAAGGCTTACGTCAATTAGGAGCACAGATCGAACAACATGATGGCTTTATTGAAGCACAGGCCGACCACCTAGTTGGTGCTCATATCTACTTAGACTTTCCGAGTGTTGGTGCCACGCAGAATATCATGATGGCGGCCACCCTGGCACAGGGCATTACCACCATTGAAAACTGCGCTCGTGAACCAGAAATTGTCGACCTGGCAAATGCTTTGAATAAAATGGGCGCCCGTGTCCATGGTGCCGGGACAGAACTAATTCGCATTCAGGGGGTTAACTTCCTTCACGGTTGTGATTTCCATGTCATGGAGGATCGCATTGAAGCTGGTACATTTATGATTGCGGCGGCGGCCACTAACGGGGATGTAATCGTGGAAGGTGCTGATCCGCAATACAATGAGCCTTTGATTGCTAAACTGCGTGAAATGGGTGTTACGGTGGTGGAACAAGACGACGGTATCCGCGTCCTGGGAACCGCTGTTTTATTGCCAACTAACGTGCGGACAGCGCCTTATCCGGGCTTTCCAACCGACCTCCAGCCGCAAATGACGGTCCTCCAGCTGTTAGCGAATGGGACCAGCACAATGGATGAAACAGTGTTTGAAAAGCGGTTTATGCATTTGGAAGAATTACGGCGGATGAATGCCAACTATGAGATTGCTGGTTCAGCGGCCGTATTGCACGGGCCAACGAAGTTTAGTGGTGCTGAAGTATCAGCTACTGACCTCCGTGCCGGTGCAGCACTGGTGATTGCTGGTCTAACGGCTGACGGGATCACGCAAGTCCGCAATCTAAAATACTTAGATCGGGGTTATTACCACCTTCACCAGAAGCTTCATCAACTAGGGGCCCAGATCGACCGAATTGATATCGACGATTCTATCCAAATGACCCCCGACCAAATGATTGATCATAGCTCACGGGGCTAGGCAATAGTGGTGAATGTGGTATAATTACCAACGTTATTAACGCAAAGGAGAACGAATGACATGGCAAAGGATATTGGTATTGATTTAGGGACAGCAAATGTTCTGATCTATGTTCAAGGCAAAGGAATTGTATTGAACGAGCCATCCGTAGTGGCAATTGACACCCAGACTAATAAAGTATTAGCTGTTGGTTCAGAAGCTTACCGGATGGTTGGACGGACGCCAAGTAACATTCGGGCAATCCGTCCTCTGAAGAATGGGGTTATTTCCGATTTTGATGTTACCCAAGAAATGTTGTCTTACTTCATCGGTAAGTTGAGCGTTAAGGGATTCATGTCGAAGCCAAACATTATGATTTGTGCTCCAACGAACATTACTGAAATTGAACGGAAGGCCATTATTCAGGCCGCTGAACAATCTGGTGGCGGCAAGGTTTACTTGGAATATGAACCAAAGGTTGCTGCTATCGGGGCTGGCTTGGACATCTTCAAGCCTCGTGGAAGCATGGTAATCGACATGGGTGGTGGTACCAGTGATATTGCCATCTTGTCATTAGGTGACATCGTTGCTAGTCAGTCTATCCGGATGGCCGGTGATAAGCTGAATAGCGATATTACTGCCTATATTAAGGACCACCATGGCTTAGTTATCGGTGAACACACTGCTGAACAAATTAAGATGGAAATTGGGACGGCCCTCAAGGTTGATGAACCAAAGGAAATGGATGTTCGTGGACGAGACGTTGCTACAGGAATGCCAAAGCAAATTACCACGAATGAAAACGAAATTGAGGAAGCTATCCATGATACCCTTGACCAGATTGTCAATGCTACGGTTGGTGTGCTGGAAAC
>CALVFC010000081.1 GCA_944326735.1 uncultured Limosilactobacillus sp.
GTGTCTGCAATACCATTAGTGCTGCTAAGGTTCCTAACATAATCGGTCTGGACATAATAAAAACTCCTCCTTTTACGTCCTACCTAATAAGAACGTAAAAAGAAGAGTTTTGCACTTTTTAAATTTAATAAACAACAACTGGTTCATTAACTTGGAGTGCCCGGTATGCCAGCCCTGCATCAGCTGGGTGCATATTAGCACATCCTGAAGAACCGTCGTTTAAGTAAGCAGTCTTAGACCAATTGTGCCGCCATGGTGCATCGTGAAATCCACAACCACTGTCGGTAAATTGGGACCAGTACTGAACCTTACTACTGTATTTAGAGCCAGAGTCATCAGTCCCCTTCAGGACAGAAGGAGAAGCCTGATACATGATGTACCAGACACCCAGTGGCGTTTGGTCTTCCTTCCGGCTGTTCTTCCCGGTAACAACATCAGCATCAAAGACACACTTACCGTCCTTATAGAACCAGGCGTGTTGGTCAGCAATTGAAATTTCGGCGTAAGTATCACCAATGCCGTCATTGCTCGTGACACCGTAGCCAGTTCCCCGCTTGTTATAGCCGATACCGTAAATATCCTGCTTAGCTTCAACGGTCTTCGCGCCATTAGCAATCGCGTGAGCTAAGGATTGGCCAGCCCGTTCTTCACTGATCTTCCAACCATACGTACCAGCCTGACTGGTTTCAATTACTTGACCACTGTGCGTCTTGAACTTGAACTTCCGCCCCAGGGTAGCCTGGCGACGGTTAATCTGAGCAATCCGCTTGTTAACCGCGGTCGTATTAAATTGGTAGTGACCATGTTGGTAAGTTGCACTCGTGATGACGTCATCAGTACCAAAGCGATATTGCTTCTTCTCAACTTGGTAAGTGACATGACGATTTAATAACTTCTTCAACTGGGCCTTCTCATGCTGAACAGTCGAACTATTAGCACTCAGTGGTTGCTGGTGGTGACTGTTCAACCGAATGATGCTGTTATTACGTTGCTGGTTGAGTTCACGCTTAATTTGTTGCTCATCAATCTTCGTCCCTGACTTTGCAGCCACTACGGTAACCTTATCATGCTTCAATAAGGCGTAAGCATCATGAGGTGCCCGCCGTCCCTGGTTTTCCTTGGCAACTGCAGAGGTAACCGTAGACGTGATCTTGTCTAACCGTGTCTGATTATTTTGGTCCGGATTAATCTGCAAGCGGAAGTTCTTCCCTGAAGGTAAAACTGTCCGTTGCTGTGCCAAGGCCCGCGTAAACTTAGACCGGTCTTTGCTGGTCATCGTTGCTTCGGTATCTGGGCCATCGTAAATCAGCTTGCCATCCAGGTAAACCTTGTTATCCTGGTGATCAGAATTTACCCGGTCGTAGGCTTCATCAACGGTCATACCGCCAACATTGACGCCATTAATAGTGACATTTCGATTGAAGTGGTTGTGTTGGTGCCAACTTGTCCACCCAAAGGCAATTATAATTACCACAACGATAATTGCCACAACAGTCTTCATACGAAACCGCATTATTCAATCTCCCCTTGAAACTCGCATTATTGTTTGTCTATGTTCAATATTCTTTTCTTGCTTTACTAAAAGGATCAATCTGCCCGTTTAGTAAAACAGTTAACTGTTGTATTTTACCACGAACGAGTACGATAAAACATTACAGTTTACTCGAATGATAGCAAAAAGGCGTTCTGATCACCAAGGATCAAAACGCCTTTCAATTACGTTAAATTTCAGGGTATGAACTTTCCTTAATATCGATCTTCTTGTTATTTTCGTCAGTCTTAACAACTGTCACGTCACAAGGAGCGACCCGAATAGTATAAGCGGCGGTAGAACCAACGATCAACCGACCAACAACGTTTAAGCCAGTGGCCCCAACGACGATCAGGTCAATGTCGTGTTCCTTAGGATAACGTTCTGCCAGTTCAACCTTGGCATTACCAATCTCAACTTCCGTCTCAACTGATTCAACGCCCGCTTTCTGGGCCTTATCCTTAAAATGAGCCAGCTGCTTATTCATTTCTTCAACAGCGGATTCGTAAATACTGTGATCTACAAAGCCGTAGCCACTTGGACTAGTGCTTGGATAACGTTCACCGTTAATCACACTCAGCAAATACAGTGTTGCATTATTTTGCTTAGCAATTTCGACCGCCTTGTTAAAAGCCATTGCGGATTGCTTGGAGCCATCGACCCCAACTAAAATCTTTGAGTAACTCATTTTACACACCTCCACTATTCAATTGGATGTTCCCATCTACCCTTATTTTAGCATAAGATCGTGCGGTGGATTAGTCCGTAACCAGATCATTAATCGCCTGCATGTAAATGGCCATCGACTTGATCAAGTCAGCCACTGGTTGGTATTCATTTGCCTGGTGCATCGTGTTAGGCGTGTTAGGCATCAAAGCACCAAAAGCCACGCCGCGTTTCATCAAGCGGCCATAAGTTCCGCCACCAACAACTTCTGGTTCAGCGTCTTGGTCACCACTTTGGTCCACATACGCCTTCATCAAGGTTTGAACCAGTGGATCGTCAGCGGGAACAAAGTGGGGCTTTTGACTTGGCCCTTGCTCAACCTTAATCTGCAATTGATCAGCCACTGGCTGGACAATTTGTTGAATCTGGTCTGGTGTAATGCCCTTAGGGAAGCGGAAGTTCATATCAATATGACCACCATCGTCAGCCGTAAAGTTCAGGATTCCGGCATTCATGGTCATTTCACCCATGACGTCATCACGAAAGGCACCGTCAAACTTATCCATCCGCGTATCTAAGTGCAGGTACTTGGCAAGGAATTCAATGAAGCTGTGAGCACCACCGGCAAATGGGTATTGGTCTAAGAAGGTTGCCAGGTACGTTCCGGCATTAATTCCCTTCTCAGGTTCCATCCCGTGCGCCGCCTTACCAATAATCGTAACAGTGACGTCGCCATTGCTTTCTTCAACACTACCCTGCACAGGATTGTCAGCTAAGAACTGGTCTAAGTCAGCTTTGACCTGGTTAGCATCGGCATTTTCAAGGACTGCCACAGCTTCTCGTGGCACCATATTGAACCGCAAGCCAGACTTGAAACTCTTCAAAGCAATGCCATCCCCATTGCCGGCAGGCACAGTCAGCTTCAATGAAACTTGACCCTTTTCACCGTTAATAACAGGGAATTCAGCATCTGGTGAGAAGCCAAGAGTTGGAGCGGGTTCAACTTCAAAGTAACGGTGCATCCCCGTCCAATTACTTTCTTCATCAGTACCAACAATAAAGCGGACTTTCTTGTTAAAGTGGACCCCCTGATCCTTCAGGTACTTCAAAGCGTAGTAGCAGGCCATTCCAGGTCCCTTATCGTCAGAAGCACCACGACCGTAAATATTGCCATCCTTAATCACTGGTTGGAATGGGTCGGTATCCCACCCCTTACCGGCAGGCATCACGTCCAGGTGGGCAAGAATTGCCAGGGTTTCGTCACCCTCACCCCATTCAGCATAACCGACTAAGTTGTCAATGTTCTTGGTCCGAAAGCCATCCTTTTTGGCCATCGCTAAGAATGCCTGGAGTGCCTTTGCTGGCATTGGGCCGAGGGGAAATTCATCCGTGGCGGCACTGTCATCACGCACACTGGCAATCTTCATGATATTCGTTAAATCTGCTAAGTAGTCCTTCTTCTGCCCTTCAGCAGCTGCTTGCCAATTTGTCATTTGTAAACCTCCAATTAATATTTCTTACAAATAATGATACCATGAATGTGTAAGAACACGATTAATTAGTGTTGACGAAGGAGTGTTTACGATGGAAAAATTGACTGATCAGATTCTCTTTGATGTCATTAAGCCCCGTCCCAAAGATAGCTTCAAAGGAACTTTTGGCAAGATTACGTTAGTTGGCGGCAATAAAAACTTTGGTGGTGCCATCATCATGGCTTCAACCGCTGCCGTTTGTGCCGGTGCGGGATTGGTTACGACCTGCACTGACCCCATTAATGCCAGCCCACTCCACTCGCAACTACCAGAAGCAATGTTTGCCGACTTCAACGATGACGAGCAGGTTGCTAAGCTAGTTGAACCAGCAACGACTGTTGTAGTGGGACCCGGGCTTGGCGATGACCAGCAAAGTCTGCATATTTTGAAGAATGTCTTTGCCCACACCAGCGACAAGCAGAATGTGGTAATTGATGGATCAGCGATTACCTTGATGGCTCGGGAAGGATTGTCCCAACCAGCAGGTAATATTATCTATACTCCCCACCAAATGGAATGGCAACGCCTGTCCGGCATTAAGATTGCGGACCAGACTGAAGAACGTAACAAGGCTGCGCAAGCTAAATTGGGAGCCACTGTTGTTCTTAAGAAGCACCACACAGAAATTTACACTGACGACAAGGTTTACCAACTCACCATTGGTACCCCTGCCCAGGCCGTTGGGGGGATGGGTGACACCTTAGCCGGAATGGTTGGTGGCTTCACTGCTGAATTCTCCAAGCATCCCCTTCAAGCCGTCTTAGCCGCTGTGTATGCCCACAGTGCCGTGGCTGAACAAATTGCGGAATCCCAATATATCGTGCTGCCCCACCAAATCAGTCGCGCACTACCGACCTTTATGAAGAAGATGGAAAAGGGCCACGACGAAGACCACATTGGCTTCTTGAACTAACATCATCAATGACTAAAAAGACTGCCCACGAATTTTAAGTTCATGGACAGTCTTTATTTTTATCTTGTTAAGCAATGTGAAGACGGCGCCGTAAGCCCGCTGCCCGACCTCCCAGTAATTCATCAGCTAGGCGGAAGTGCAGGGCCAAGTATCCGTAGACCGCGACCCCCACGACTACTCCTGGAATCAAGGAGAAGAAGGCGGTGTAACGACCATATGGACTAACAAGCAAGCCAAGCAACATCATCACCGCTTTGGTAATGATAACCATGACCAGTGAGTAAGCCAAGATTTGGTTGGTTGGTGTGGCCATCTTAGCAAAGTTTAGATTAAATTCCATATTGAATGAATGAATAATCAAGTAGTTAGTAACGGACATTGATAATCCGGTCGCCAACAGTGGTCCCAGGCCTTGGAAAGCCCAAATACATGGGAACTGAATGATCAATTTAACGATCAAACCGATCGCCAGGTACTTCATCATCCGCCGGTTTTCAGAGATCCCCTGCATCATCGCTGCGGCAACAGTGTATAGTCCCATCGGAATAGCAACAAAGGCGGCAAATTGCAGAACCACGATTCCCGCCCGGTCGTACCGGTAGAAGACCGTGTAGATCTGTTGGGCAACGGCAAAGAGGCCCAATGCCGCTGGAATCATTACAAAGTAGAACAAGAGCAAGACGTTTTGAATCTGCTTGCGCATGCCGTCCTGATCATTTTGTGCTCGCGCCATTGCCAATAAAGGAATAACCGTTGCGGCCAAGGCTGATGCCAAGGAAATGACAATCATGTATAACTTATTAGCGTTGAAGGCAAACAAGGCGTAAAGCACATCAATTTGATACTTACTAAAGTGACCAACTAACGGCATCATCCGCTTGAATGAGTACTGGTCAATCAACTGGAAGAAAATAATCCCTGATTCAATAATGATGAACGGAATGGACTGGTAAATAATCTTAAAAATCAGTTCACGGGTCGCCACATCATGGTTGACTTCTCCCTGCGCCACCAGCGAATTCATTTCATTCCGGTGCTTTAACCACGCCGCTTCCAACACGATTATCGCACCAACCGCCCCGATAAATGCCGCAAAGGTTGATTGGGTAACCGCATGGACCCAACTACCCTTTTGAATCTTCATAATCAGGTAAGTGGCCGCCAGCATGTAAATAACCCGAAACAGCTGTTCCACGAATTGAGAAATCGCGGATGGGGCCATCCAATTGTAACCTTGGAGGAATCCCCGTGTGATCGCCATTGGCGGGATAATCAAAATCGCCCATGCCAGTGAACGAATAACCGGGATCATGTTCGGGTCACCATTATCCATAATAGTCAAAGATGCCCCGAACATCATGATCGTCGCACAAATAATCCCCATCGCGGTGGAAACATACATCCCCGACCGATACAAGCTGCGGCTTACCCCATACTGGTTAATCCCGTTATAGTGGGCAACCAGTTTTGAGATGGCGGATGGAATTCCCGCCGTCGCCACCGTTAAGAACAGGTTATAAATGTTGTAACCTTGAGCGAACAAAGCGTTAGCGACATTACTATAAGCCCCAAACCAGGTTACCCAAGGAATAACGTACAATGCCCCTAAAATACGTGAGGTAATACTTCCGGCTGTCATCCACGCCGAACCCGTCAGCATTTTAGAACGAGCATCAACCTTAGTGGACGTTGTTGGTCCACTTTGTTGTTCTTCATTCATAATTGGTTTTCATCCTATCTTTATTCAAAATCAATAGTTACCATTTTAGCGTGATTAATACCCGGGCGCAAATCTATTTCGTCAATACTTATCAAGATCGACCGTTACCATTTTAACAGTCACGCCCGGATGGTCTGCCTGCACTTGGTTAATTTTGGACGCCTGGGGAGCTTCCTCAAAGTGGCCCAACTTGTCATTAATTGTGATAGCCAAGCCTAATTTAGCGTAGTCCATAGCCTCATCCATATCATGCCCCTGAGTAAATGCCTCTGGGAGATCAGGAAAGTCGACTTCAATCTGATTGTTCCGCTTTTGGAATAAAGCAGGATAACTAACAATTTCCATTATTTTTCTCCAAATTTAAAAATCAAAAAGCAGTGTTGTGGTGCGGTAAGTTCAATCAACTTACCAGCCACTTCACTGCTTTAATGTACATGTTTAATGATTAGATCGTCAAGCGATGTTCTGCTACATAGTCGAAATGTGGGCAGCAGATTTTTCTAATGCTACC
>CALVFC010000082.1 GCA_944326735.1 uncultured Limosilactobacillus sp.
CAGGTTGTTGATTGGATCAGCAAACAACCATTTGATGTTGGTATGATGGCGGAGGAACGGATCCTTCAACATGCTAGTTTGCCGATGAATGCTATTCAGTTCTCATTAGGGAAAAATGTTCAGGATGCGAGTGCCCGGCTCTTCGACGGTTTACGTCAGTTTGATGACCAACCGAATGTTAAAGCCATTGTCGCTCAGGCATTTCCTGCCAAGGACCTTGGCCGTGCATATATGAACCGGTTGAATAAATCAGCTGGTGGCGTTCATTTTGGTGCGCAAAGCAAATAATAGAATGGTAAAATACAATTGAAGATTGTTGTAAGCGGTTATTTTCACATTTACGGGGAATAGCCGCTTTTTTCACAATGAGGGGATGACGGAAGAAAGGATGCGAATAAATCACCACAAGTTGGGTCGGTGCTTGGTTATGAAGAACGAGCGCGAGTAAGGCGAACAAACTGTTACTAAGCGGGTTGCCGTCTTAACTAAAGCGCATCCAATTAATTAGTAAAAACGACCTTGTTAGTCCCTTGTAATATGGTAGAATGGATAAGAAATTCAAAGGAGTGTATTTGGCATGGGTAAATTTGAAGTTATCGATCATCCACTGATTCAACACAAGTTAACGATGATTCGTGATAAGAATGTTGGTACTAAGTTCTTCCGGGAAACCGTCAAGGAAATTTCAACGTTAATGGCTTATGAAGTCGCACGTGATATGCCATTAAAGGACGTTGAAGTTGAAACGCCAATTGCTAAGACCACGAAGAAGGAGTTGGCAGGTAAGAAGGTTGCCATTATCCCAATCCTTCGTGCGGGCCTGGGAATGGTCGATGGGATGACTGACCTGATTCCAGCTGCTAAGATTGGTTTTATCGGCATGTACCGTGATGAAGAAACGTTAAAGCCGCACGAATATTTCGTTAAGTTACCAAATGATATTACAGAACGGCAACTATTCATCGTTGACCCAATGTTGGCTACCGGTGGTTCTGCAATGATGGCAATTGAAGCTTTGAAGAAGCGTGGCTGCTCTGAAAAGAACATGAAGTTTGCTTGTCTGGTTGCAGCTCCAGAAGGTGTTAAGGCCGTTCGTGAAGCCTATCCAGATGTTGACCTCTATGCTGCGGGCTTAGATGACCACTTGAATAAGGATGGTTACATTGTCCCAGGACTCGGTGATGCTGGTGACCGTCTGTTTGGTACCAAGTAATTTCATACATCTTAAATATTCTGAAGATCGAGGATTCCTCGGTCTTTTTTATTTTGGTGAAACTGGTTATCTGGAAGCGGTTCAACTATAATGAATAGGGTATTATATGAGATTTAAGTGGGAAGGAATTTGATTATGACAAAGCACTTAAAAGGAACTGCGGCAAGTGATGGAATTGGGATTGCCCCGGTATATTTAATGACCAAGCCCGACTTGAGTTTCGCTAAGCAGCGGATCAGTGATCCTTTAGCTGAAATTAACCGGTTTAAAGATGCCTTAGCGGCTGTTCAGGATGATTTGAGTCGTTTAAAGGAACAAGCTTCGTCCCGGATGGGTAAAGAAGACTTGGCCATTTTTGACGTGCACATTGAAATCCTGAATGATCCGGAAATGTTTAACCAAGTGGTTACCCGGGTGCGGAGTCAACGAATTAACGCAGAAACAGCTTTTGAGGAAGTCATTTCCCGGGTAATTAAAGAGTTTACCGCCATGACTGGTAACAAGTATATGCAGGAACGGGCAACTGATTTTGCTAATATTCGGGACCAAGTACTGGCCAAGCTGGAGGGAAAAGAATTACCAAACCTGCAAGCTTTAGACCATCCTGTGATTGTAGTTGCCCACATGATTGGCCCATCTGATACTTCTCAGATGAACGCTAAGTATGTTAAGGGAATTATTACTGAAGTTGGTGGTAAGACCAGCCACGCGGCGATCATGGCGCGCTCATTGCGGATTCCTGCTATTGTGGGCTGCCCGGAAATTACAAAGCGTGTCCACAATGACCAAGACGTTATTATGGACGGCTTCACTGGTGAAGTCATTGCCAATCCGACCGCTGATGAAGTTGATCATTACCAGGCAATTGCCAACCGTTTTGCTGCTGAACGTCTTCAATGGCAACAATTAGTTAATGCACCATCAGTTACCAAGGATGGCCGCCATTTTGTGATCTCGGCCAATATTGGATCATCAAATGATTTGCCAGCAGTATTACAAAACGGCGCGGATGAAGTGGGCCTCTTCAGAACCGAATTCCTGTACATGAAGAGTGAACACTTGCCGACGGAAGAAGAACAGTTTAACGCCTACAAGACGGCTGTTATTGGACTAAATGGCAAGACGCTGACGGTGCGGACACTTGATATTGGTGGTGATAAGCCGTTAACATTTATGCCCCTGCCCCATGAAATGAACCCATTCTTAGGCTACCGGGCTATTCGGATCTCGCTTAACCGGCCAAAAATGTTTAAGGAACAACTACGCGCATTGATCCGGGCCTCAGCCTATGGTCCCATTAATATCATGTTCCCGATGATTACCACCTTAGATGAATTGCGTAAGGCTAAGCGGATTTATCATAGTGAGCTGGCACATATCCAGAAGCAGCACCCCGGACTAGGCAACCAGATTAAGATTGGGATTATGATTGAGGTCCCATTAGCGGCACTGTACGCAGAACGGTTGGCCCAAGAAGTGGACTTCTTCAGTATCGGCACCAATGACCTTATTCAGTATTGTTTTGCGGCTGACCGGGGGAATACGTCAGTATCTTACCTATATCAGCCATTGAATCCACCATTTCTGAAGCTGATTCATCACATTATTGTTTCTGGGCACCACCATCAAACGAGTGTGGCAATGTGTGGCGAAATGGCCGGTGATCGTCGCGCGTTACCATTATTGATTGGGATGGGGCTCGATGAATACTCAATGAGTGCATCTTCCATTTTACGGACCAGGTCAATGATGAGTAATCTTGACAGTGAAGCTTGTCACCAACTGTATGAGCGTGCGGTAACAGAATGTGAAACTGCTCCTGAAGTCGAGCAGTTGGTTGACCACTGGCTTAAGCAGCAATAAATGAAGAAGCTTGCAATTTCTTAAAAATATTGCAAGCTTCCTGTTATTTTAAATGGTTAATTGTAGAATGAGAAACAGACTTTATAAAAGAAGGTGCCATGCATGTCCTGGAAATGGACCCGCTCTAAATGGTGGTTATTAATTATTATTGTGGCTGTGGGGATAATAGCGATGATTTTTACGACGCATAACCAACGCTTTTATCGCCAACCTATTGGTCAAGTTGTAACGGTGAAAACTGGTCATCCGCACCGCACGACTGACCAGTTTAAAAACGTTGACCACCAAACTAGTCAGCGATTGACAGTTAAAATAATGAACGGTCGTCATCAAGGGCAGACGGCTAAAGTTAGCAATACTTATAGTGACTCTCATCCAATGGACCAACGCTTTTATCGTGGCAACCAAATCTTCCTGTCGCAATTACATGCCAATAAGCAGGGCAAGTTAACTGCTAATGCAAGTGGCTATAAGCGCGATACGGTAATCGTCTTTTTACTATGGTTAGTGGTGCTCCTTTTGCTAGTTTTAATGGGAACATCAGGGGCATTGGCGCTTATCTCAGTTGTTATTAATGGGGTTCTTTTTATCTTGGCAATTGTGATTGACCTGAATAATCAGGGTGCCCATGTATTACTGACGTTTGGGAGCCTGGCATTAGCCTTTGCTGCTATTTCATTATTACTAGTGCTCGGACCCAATAAGAAAATGCTGGCCACTTTACTGGCAACCATCGTGGGGACAGTTCTCTCCATAATGGTCGGCCTCTTTATTCTCGAACTGACTCACCATCGGGGCGTATATTATGAATCGATGCAGTATGTGACCCAAGTACCGCGCCCGCTGTTTATTGCGGAAATCCTTCTGGGATCCCTGGGGGCTGTAATGGATGAATCAAGTGATATTATTGCGACCTTGTTTGAATTGAAACAGTTGAACCCGCAGATTGGGCGTTGGCAGCTTTTTATGTCCGGACGAAATGTTGGTAAATCAATTATGGGACCGCTGGTTAACGTTTTATTCTTGATCTTTATGGCGGACACGTTCACGTCCAGCTTGTTATTCCTCAAGAACGGTAACTCATGGGGGTACACTTTTGATATGAACATGAGTCTGGGGATGGTCCAGAGCTTAATTAGCGGCATTGGGATCGTCATTGTGGTACCCGTTGTTTCTGCACTCGGCGCATTGTTACTGGGAAGGAGGAAAACAGTATGAGTTCGATTACTGCCTTAGGTTTAACCTTAATGGCTTGTATGGTGGCAGTAGGTGGTAAACAAGGATGGCGCTCATTCCTGAGCCTCCTGCTTAATTTTGGCTTCCTCTTTTTTGCCATTGTGCTAATTGACTTTCACGTGCCACCAATGTTTGTGACCCTGACCACGAGTATTATTATTTTAGCAATTACCATCTTTATGGGTGAGGATGATTTACGAACTACTGTGACAGCCTTTTATGCCTCACTAATTGTGATGGTACTCGTGCTGGCCTTAATTCTGATCGTTACTCATCTGGCAATGGCGCAGGGCTTTGGTCAAGAGGACAGTGATGACCTGGAAGGGATGTCTATTCTGATCGGCATTTCCTATTTGAAAGTTTCAGTCACGGCCACTATTATTTCAATTTTGGGTGCCATTGCTGAAGCGGCCATGGCGGTATCAGCGGGCTTGTCTGAAGTGTTGACGAATTATCCGGATGTCGATAACCATCGTTTGATGGCTTCAGGGATGTCAATTGGTCGCCAGATTATTGGAACGACGTTAAACACCCTGTTTTTCGGTTTCTTTGGTGGCTTCCTCTCCCTTTTTATCTGGTTTTTAGGTCTTCACTATTCATTTGGAATGATTATGAATAATAAAATCCTGGTGGCGGAAGCAATTGAAGTATTGATTTCCTTCGTTGGGGTTTTGCTGACGGTGCCAATCACTGCCTGGGTGATGACCAAGCGGCGAGGAGCAATAGTTGACAATCAGGTAAAACAGAAGTAGTATACTCATAATTTGAATTAAACCTTTAATGGAGGTCCAGTGAGGCTTCAAAGGTGCGGTCTAATATTTCCATAATAAGAAATAACAGCAACTTTGGTCCACTGGGCGGAGGTTGCTTTATTTTTTAGGAGGGAAGATAAATGGCTCATCGTGATGATGTTGTCCTTGATGTTGACGAACGACCAAAAGCCGGTCAGTGGTTTGGCCTTTCACTTCAACACATGTTTTCCATGTTCGGTTCAACCGTGTTGGTTCCAATTCTGGTTGGATTGAATCCAGGAATTGCTTTGTTCTCTTCAGGTGTTGGGACATTAATGTACCTGTTGATTACTAAGCATAAGATTCCTGCTTACATGGGATCTAGTTTTTCTTTTGTTGTGCCAATGATGGCGCTGATGAAATCGACCGGTTATCCAGGGATCGCCCAAGGGACGGTCGCTGTTGGGTGTGTTTACTTGATTGTGTCATTGATTGTCAGCATGATCGGTTCCGATTGGATTGATAAGGTATTGCCACCAATTATTGTTGGTCCGGTTGTGGTTGTCATTGGACTTTCATTAGCCAGCACTGCTGCTAAGGATGCCACAATTAATTCTGTCACTGGGAAATATGATCTGAAATTCTTCGCAGTGGCGATGATTACGATGCTGCTGACCATTGCCTTTAATATGTACTTCAAAGGATTTATGGGGTTAATTCCGATCCTGATGGGGATTGTATTTGGTTACATTATTGCGTGCCTCTTTGGGATTGTGGACTTTACACCGGTAGAAAAAGCCCACTGGTTTAGTTTGCCAGCTTTTCAAGTACCATTCGTAACCTACCACCCATCATTCTATTGGGGTGCAATATTGAGTATGGCGCCGATTGCGTTTGTGACTATGACAGAACACTTGGGTCACATCATGGTTTTAAACGAATTGACGGAACGGAACTTCTTCAAAGATCCGGGATTGAACCATACCTTAGCAGGTGATGGTACTGCATCCATTATTGCTGGTTTCGTTGGTGGTCCCCCAGTTACCTCTTACGGTGAAAATATCGGTGTTATTGCGATTACTAAGGTTCAATCTGTTTATGTTATTGCGGGAGCGGCCTTATTCGCTATCTTCTTCAGCTTTGTCGGTAAACTCAGTGCGTTAATCGAAACCATCCCAATGCCAGTTATTGGGGGGATTTCGTTCCTCCTGTTTGGCGTGATCGCCTCCAGTGGTTTGCGGGTAATGATTGAAGACCAAATTGACTTTAATAAGAAACGTAACTTGATGATTGCATCTGCAATCCTCGTCATTGGAATTGGGAATGCCTACTTGAAGCTGGGTCAGTACCAATTCTCGGGGCTGGCAGTTGCGGCCGTTTTAGGAATTATTTTGAACCTTGTATTACCACAGGAAGCGCGGAGTGAACGTGACTTAGCAAATCAAGCAAAAAATAAATAATAATTATGGAAGAGATTAGATTTATTCTGATCTCTTTTATTGCTCTTGGATGAACAAATCCGACATATTCTTAAATTATTCTCATTAGGAGAAGAAGTCCTTACTTATTGCCGGTACTGGATTTAATCATCTTCAGTTTTTATGAAAATTTTTGAATGTTACCGAAAATGATGATATATTAATATTTGTAATTTGGGCTAGTTCGTTCATATACAACGTTCATCCAATTTACAGCCAAATTATTGTTATAAGGAAAGAGGTGGAATATGAATG
>CALVFC010000083.1 GCA_944326735.1 uncultured Limosilactobacillus sp.
GTGAGCTGGTAGCAAGGTAGAAGGGAATAATCGTTCCAATAATTAGGATCCCTATACAGCAAATCCATACTCCAGAAACATTTGGAATGTGGGGTTGTTGCGGGTGAATAGCAAGAAGAACAATACCAGCAAATAATAATCCCCATGCCGTGACGACTAATGCTGGAACCCGTCCTGTCCGGAGCATGTTTTGCGGAATTAAAGTATTAGTAGCAACACCAATTGCGGAAATGAATCCCCAGAAGAGGACCTCCGGAGTGACAGCTAAATAATTGAAGCGGCCGTGGGTGGCAATAATAAAGACTCCAAAGAAGGCGATAATTGCGCAGATGATTTCAATTCGCCGCGGTGGCTCGTGCCGGAAAACTGCCAAGTAGGCGATAATAAAGAATGGTCCAAGGAACTGGAGGACAGTGGCAATGGAGGCATTCCCTTTTTGTACCGCCATAAAGTAGGCAAATTGAACCGGAACTAACCCAATAACTCCGTAGGCGAAGATTACCCAAGTGTCATGTAAATTGTGAAAGACGCGGAAGGGGTGGTCACCATGGAGCAAGCTGATTAGCACCATTATGGCACCACCAATAATCAATCGCCATTGGGTTAGCCATAATGAAGTAATAGAGGTACTGATGTTAAAGAGGGCCTTGGCGAACAAACCCGAGATTCCCCAGAACGTACAGGCGGTGATCACCATCGTTAAGCCCAGTGCTTTTTTATTGTTATTCATGTGTGCTCATTATCCTTTACTTAAATATACCAATTTATTCTAACATGAATTGAAGACAATCAAAAAGGGAGAATCAGGCCCTTTTTAGGATTAGGCCAATTATTCTCCCAGTGGAAATTATTAGTCTTGATTGCTATTAGATGACGATGCTGGACTTGTTGGTGCATGCTGGTAAATGGTCCGAACGTTTTGGACATCCACCGGTTGAATAGAGTAGAATGAACCAGCTGGCTGCATAACGGATTGGTCATTATTATGTTGAAGACCAATCGCGTGCCCCAATTCGTGTTCTGCTGTATTAACAATTCGTTGTTGGGAATATCCATAGGCCGGATTGAGAAGGTAGTTAGCATTTAACTCGACGGTGGCATGCTCAAAGTAACCGGTGAGGGTATTGACTTCCATCTGCGTAAGCCCGGCAGCCCCATCATTACTTTCGCTGATGGACTTAACAATAATATCGGCCTTGTCACGATTGGTAGTAGTCTTAAACGTAAATGCCCCCGTCTGATTCCACTGCTGGATGGCGGTATTGGTAGCATTTTTTAAAACGGGATTGCTTAGGTCCAAGTAGACCGATGCTGACTTGTTTATCCACCGTCCTTCAGATTCCTTGGTTGATTTAACGTTAGTCGAACTATCGGCTCGTAAGTCAGCTTTTTTGGTTGGTCGACCGCTAATTTGGTCTACCAACAATTGGGTTCTGATTTGGGCCTCGTGGATCATCACATTTGTATATTGTTCCACGAGGGGGTTAGTTTGGTAGAACCAAATAAAGATGCTAAGTAATAAGAGATAGAACAGAGTTAGCGAGAATTTGGAACGTTTCGTAATCGTTCACCTCCGATATTCAAGTATTGTAATGAAAGTGCTGAAAAAAGTCTATTATTTTGCTGATCCTCATCTGGGAGTAGTCATCCCCTAGTAAGGTGCGGTAAAATGAAAGTGGTTACAAGGGAGGGATTGGAATGACCGCATTTAAGGTAAAAGTTCAATTGAGCTGGGGACCAACAAAAGAATATCTGATTGCCAATGACGTCGAACCAGGGTTACAACACCGTTATGAGACCCGTAAAAATTGGCAAGATGTGATGGAGAACGCCTTGATTAATGTCCCGGTCGCACCTTACTTACCAAGTAATAAGCACGTGCCGCCAATTGCTACTGGAAAAGTCGTTACAGTAACAGTGGCTAATGAAGACGAGATGAAGTTACTGCGGACACGGAGTCAGTTTATTATGGCTGACATTTGGCAGAAGCATAATACGGCTGGGAATTATAATTTCCTTCATCATGACTATAGTAAGTGGACCCAACGGCAGATTTATGCGGATGTGGATTATTGGTGCACCGGTACTCACCACCCCGTCATTACTTGGCTGACCCGTCAACGGATTAAGTATCAATGGCATTTATATAACCAGGAAACAAAGGATTGAACATATGTTCGAATAATGTGGTATACTGCTTTTGGTGATGATTATGGAAACAGCCAATGACAGTACCAAAATAATTGTCCAAAGACTCCAATCCCACTTTAAGCGATTACCACACACTCGATACTGCATGGTAGTGGTAAATAATGGTTATGATCGACAATATAATTTTTTCATCGAAATTAGTCATCGTCAGCGGTGTACGCGGTCCATTCCGTTGCACTCCATTACCGATTATTCGCTGGTTAACCTGGAGCGAGTTATTCAACAGATCCACCATCAAAATCAACTACCAATTCATTTTTGTGGATTTGATGATCAACAACGGTGGCCAGCGAGTGGCCGGTTGATTCGAGCCCTTTAAAAAAGGGTTGACTAATTTTAGCAAGCCTTGTATAGTAATTATGTTGTCTTATTGGGAATTAGCCAAGCTGGTAAGGCAGTGGACTCTGAATCCATAATGCACTGGTTCGAATCCAGTATTCCCAATTTTTAATTCGTTAGGCACATTGCCTAGCGATTTTTTATTTTGAAGTTCATGCCTTAAGTGGAAGGACGTTATCATGGCAAGTAACTCAGACTCTATTTACTACGTTTTAACGAAAATTAAACGGCACCCTGAACTGATTTTGGTGGAACGTCCCCGGTATACGAATACTCTAATGATTGTTATTGATGATCAGCTCAAAGTTGCGGATGCGGCTTTCTATTTTCCCGATAATCGACTGATGGTTAATCGGTTGTCGAATGACTTTGTTGCTAAAAACGATGATTTGTTGGAAGACTACTTTCATGAGGTCGCTGGTAACGAGAAGAGCTACCACAACGTTTGGGTGACAACCAGTCATATTACAGCCCAACATGCCTTTTTACTGGAACTTTCCTTTGAATAGGCAAATAAAAGCGCGGTGGTTAATTGACAAAGTTAATTGTCATCACGTATAATTCTATTTGGACGTTTTTATTGCCCGCTGGTCAAATTGGTTAAGACGTCGCCCTCTCAAGGCGGAGTTACGGGTTCGATCCCCGTGCGGGTGATTTTTTAGTGTTTTGGCTCTTTTTCATAGAGTACATTTCCCAGTATATCAGCATTCTTGTTATTAGAAAATATTATGAAAAACTATTGAAAACAGCTTTTGCGGAAAAATTGCGGAAAAATTAATAACTTGCCGGTGGGGATGAGATCGCTGTTTCAGCGGTCTTTTTATTTTGCCTTTTTAGCTCTCACAGGGGTGTAAAAGAAAAGCACCCGTTTTAATGCGAGTGCTTAATTGGCTTCAGTTATTTCTTTGCGTGTTCATGGCAATGCTTCCAATATTATTTAACCTCTGCTTTAATTCTACCATTAACAGCGGTCTATAACGTGCATGGGATTGCGCTTATTTCGCAACAGAATGCTGTTATATCAATGTTTGATGGATTAGCCCCCCTGGGGGTAAAATTTTTAAAATTAGCCCTTGCGCAAAAGAAAACGGCAATGTGTGCGCTCTTTCAATAAAGTGGATGGGGCGGGGGGTTAACAAGTCTAAGGTAGTACGCAAAAAAGGCCGCTACTCATAGGTAACGGTCTAAATTAGGTTTAGTTTAGTTAGGCTCAGTACCAAGATTTACCAAGTTCTTAGCAGCGGTGAGGGAAAGCAAAATGACAGGTTTTAACAGGTTCTCATGACGGTGAGAGAATGCTGAATGCTAAGTTTTGACAAGTTTTTATGTAGTGATATGTAGGTTTTATAACATTCATGCCTTAACTCTTAAATCTCGTCCATAGGTTGCATAGTGATCAGCAAATTCAAATAATGCGGTGCGTTGTTTTACCTTGGTTTGCGATGAACCGTAGCCAATTAGCTGTTCTATTCTGAACATTGGTAAATGATTGATGTACTTACTAATCAGGATTGTTCGACTTGTTTCAGTACATGCGGTTATGGCCTGGACAATTAAACATAGTTCTTTTCTAGCGTCAATTGCCTTTAGTACTTGCGTTTCTGTGTTATTTAAATAATTAGTATGTGACGCTACGCCATCAAATGATGGTGAGTGATATATGTCACTTAATGAACTGCCGGCCAACTGTTCTAGCTTCTCTACGTCCCTCTTAAAGAATTGCCTTACGTTAGCTGCGGTTGCTTGTTTGTTAATTGGTTGAAATTGGAACAGGACCCCCAACTTGTCATCCCCTAATTAAATGATATTGTCTGGCTTCCTCGTCAGTAATGTGCAAGTATTCCATAATCTCCGCCAATCTCTCAAAGTGATTTCCAACAACATCTAAATTCAAATCTTCCCGCATAGCTTTATATTCTGGTACTGTCAAACTTTTATGTTGCGATTCTTGAATACCACGTTCAACATCAAATCCGTGTTGTCGTAAATAAACTGGCAATTGATCTTGAACGTTTTGCAAAGCTGCACGATTAAACACCCGTTTAGCCGATAATTTATACTCATCATTAAATGGAACAATCCCCATATGCATATGGGGAGTACTCTCATCAAGATGAACAATCGCATAACGAATGTTTTCTTCACCAAATTTTTCAGCAAAGTAAGCTTTAGCTGTTTCAAAATATTTGCTCGTATCAGCCGCCGTTAAATTAGCAAAAAAATTGCTATCGTTCGAAATAATCCATTCATTTCATTGACTAAAACGGCATCTTTTCTAACCGCCCGCTGACTGGTTTTATGCTTGTTAATATAAGCCTCAATATCCGTTTTGAAATGGTTAGTCCGACCAGCAACCAAATCATAATTTAAACCAGAACGGTCAACGTCAATATCGGCATTTTTATGATGTTGTGTTCGGCGTTGATCATGATTACCCAAGCCAACCAGATTATCAGCTTTCAATTTCTGCATATTAGCCACTAAATAACTCATCTCACCACTCCATTCCAAACAGCTAAATTTGGATAGAGCATAACACAGAATCCGGCAAACCTCTATGCAAGGTATAGCCCAATATACTTTACCTTGGGTCAAGTCCAAAATGTTGGTGTAAATTAAATTCCGCGAATTTATCATTTCACAAGCTTAAGCATACCGGCTTCTTCTGAATTGTCATCTTTTTCAATCCCGTGGTAAACGGTCATGTTTAAGTACCGTGGACCAGCAGCCCATTTTTCATTCTGTTCAATCAGTAGTGCTCCCATTAGTCGCAAGACGCTTAGATCATTCGGGAATATCCGGATTACACGGTCACGACGACGGATTTCTTGATTAACCCGCTCAATTGTATTATTCGTCCGGAGACGCTTCCTTAGCTCCTCTGGGAGCTGGTAAATCACCATTAATTCGTCAAAACTATTTTCTAATTTCTTCACCACCTTAGGGAACTCGGTCTGCCAATCTTTAACCAATTGGTCACGCCGTTCAACCGCTTGGTCGTACGTTTGAGCATTAAATAAATCTTTGAGTCGGTTAGCAACTTCTTTACGATCCTTGAGTGCCAGAATACTTGTACAGTCATTACTAAAATGAAATTGACATCTCTGCCAAAGGCTACCCTGAAATTGCGTAGTGATTGCATCCTTTAAGCCACAATGAGCGTCTGAAACAAACATATCAACGTTGGTAAGACCCCGCTGTTTAAGTTCACTAAAGAATTCCATCCATGCAGCTTTTGATTCACTATCACCGATATCAAAACCGAGCACTTCTCGACGACCGCTAGGGTCGATTCCAATCGCAACAAGTAAGCTATTACTTGTCACAACGTGACCACGGTGTACCTTAAATAAAATTGCATCGGCATACACAAAAGCATACTTTTGCGTAAGGGGACGTCGGTTAAAATCCAGCACTTGGTCGTCCAAATTATTGCATAAAGCCGAGACCGTACTTTTAGAAAAGGTTGTCCCACATAACTTCTTAGTAATCTCAGCTACTTTACGTGTTGAAACACCTTGGATTACCATTTCCATTAATGCCAAATCAAAGGCCTGCTCACTACGCTGGTAGCGTTTGAACAGCTGTGTTGAAAAATTGCCATGACGGAGTTTAGGAACGTGTAGTTCAAGTGTTCCTACTCGTGTGGTAAGCTGACGAACCCGATAACCATTCCGTGAATTGGTTCGCTCATCCGAACGTTCATAAGCCTTAGCTTTAATCTGCTCAGTCACTTCGGACTTAAGAATTTCATCAAGGATCTTGGCCATAATTGATTGCATGGCCTTATCCCGATCACCTAGTAATAGCTCCTTTAATTCGTCATCCTCTAAATTTAATTCAACTTTTGGCATAATGAAGTTCCTTTCAGATTTCACAAAGTCCTATTTAGAATTTACACCAATTATACGGACATAACCTTTTTCTCAATTAAAGGCGTTAAAGAATAATCGATTTAGTTATTACCTTATTTAAAGTTAAGGATTGCTTTTTGTTCTCTTCAGTTGCAATCGCTTGCAACTCGCACCTATCCTCTGCTATGCTCGTGCCAACAAAGGTAATTGTTTATTCACCTAAATTTAGGATGGAGGTAATTAAATGACTGAAAGTTATCAATTTGATGTTTTGTACTT
>CALVFC010000084.1 GCA_944326735.1 uncultured Limosilactobacillus sp.
ATCATTGTGGTCCAATGGATATTCATTATCATTGACGGCCATCTCACGAACGTTATCAGCCAGTGGTTCAAAGTGGAACTGCAAGCCAATGACGTTGTCACCAAGTAAGAATCCCTGGTTCTTAACTAAATCACTGGAGAACAGCAATTGCGCACCGTCAGGGATTTGGAACATTTCCTCATGCCAGTGCAAAGCAGTCAACTTTTCCGGGATCCCTGGGATCGTTTCCGTTTGTCGGTAAACCGGGGCCCAACCAACTTCCTTATGGGGAGCCTTCGTAACCGGGTTACCAAGGGTCATTGAAATTTGTTGTGCACCATAGCATGCCCCAAACATTGGTTTATGCTGGTCCAGTAATTGCTTAATTAATACCCGTTCTTGCTTGATCCATGGCAGGTCATCGTTGGGACTCATTGGTCCGCCTAAAATGATCAGCATGTCCGTCTCGTCAGCCGTTGGCAAGTTACCAAACTGATATGGATGATAAATGTACATCTCATGACCACGGTCTTGTGACCAAGTTTGAATCGCTCCAGGTCCTTCATTCGGCGTGTGCTGCAAAACATTGATTCTCATTAGATATCCTTTCTATCTACGGCAATGTTGTGCTAGGTATCGCCTGCAAGTACCTAAGATGCCATTATTGTAGCACAGCAATTCAGTGATCAAAAGGCTTTGACTAACGACTAGCAAGATCAACCGGTATAATTGTAAGCAGGAATTCAATCAAAGAGGTGGCAATATGGAACTGAGTGTCTGGGAACTATATCAAAAGATGGTTAAAAACATGGGGATTGTTGGTCAATGGCCACACGAAAACCGGACGGAAATTTTAATTGGCGCGATCCTGGTGCAAAACACGAACTGGCAAAACGTCGATTACGCATTGGATAACCTGCGTCCCCTGACCCACTTTGACCCCCATAAGTTGGCCGCCATTGACGAAGATCGTTTGCAAGAGCTGATCCGGCCAGCGGGCTTTTACCGCAACAAGAGCAAGGCCATCATTGCCGTCTTGCACTGGCTGGCACCATTCGATTACGACTACGACAAGGTAGCGGCCCACTACGGCGACCAACTGCGTAAACAGTTATTGGCTCAGCGTGGCATTGGTCAGGAAACCGCGGACGTGCTGCTGACCTTCATCTTTGGCGTACCACAGATGATTTCTGATAATTATGCCCGGCGCCTCTTCACTAAGCTGGGCGTGCCGAACTTGCATAAGTACAAGGACCTGGCCAAGGTGTGTCACTTGGACAACCACTTCACGGTCGAAGACGCCCAGATCTTCCATGGCCTGATCCTGGAATTTAGTAAAAAGTACCTGCGGCGGAACAGTGAACGCTTTGCGGAAAGCTTCTTAGCTGACGACCACATTATGTTATGACAATAATTAACCCCCTGAGTGCAACGCTCAGGGGGTTCGTTTTATTTAGCATGTTTACCTTGCGAACGACGGTGGCGGCGCCGATGTGACAGGTTACCGAACCAGTTGAATAACCAGCGGAAGTTAATCAGAACGGCTTCGGCAGCTAAGAGGAAGACGATGCCGAGGATTAAAACGAGGGGCGACGGGTTGGTGAAGCGGAACAGGTCGCCCATCATGGTCACGGCAACGATAAAACCGAGGGCGGAGATCACAATGATGACCCCGCGCAGCTAAGTCAGCGGGCGGGACAAGTAAACCAGCATGGCAATGCCGACGAAGGCCATGACCAGGGCTGACACGGTCGAAATGTCATTATTATTAATAGAGAAGACATCCCCAATCGTCATCAACAAGCCAATTGCGAACACATCCACTAGTGCTGCCGGTAGGGCATTCAACATCACTGTCCGGATGAAGTGACCATGGATCCGCGTATGGTCCGGTTCAAAGGTCAAAAGATATCCCGGAATCCCGATCATGAAGGCTGAAATTAACGAGACCTGCGCACTCTTTAACGGGTAAGACAAGGCCGCAAAGATAGTAATGAGGGCCATCAGGAAGGAGAAGATGTTCTTGATCAGGAACAGGCTGGCTGACCGTTGAATGTTATTAACGGTTTGCCGTCCTTCATCCACGATACGGGGCATCATTGAGAAGTCCGAATCAAGGAGAACAATCGAGGCCGCGTTCATGGCGGCAGAAGCACCGGTAGCCATGGCGATTGAACAATCGGCGGTCTTCAGAGCCAAAATATCATTGACCCCATCCCCCGTCATGGCAACGGTGTGCCCCTGCTTTTGCAAGGCTTTAACGAGGGCCTGCTTCTTATCCGGCGTGACCCGCCCAAAGATCGTGTAACGGTCAGCGGCCTGTTGAATCTCTTGCGCTGTCTTCAGTTTCCGGGCATCGACGTAATCAGCAGCCCCGTCAATATTGGCTTGCTGAGCCACCGCACTGACGGTCACCGGGTTATCACCAGAGATGACTTTAATGGCCACGTCTTGCTGGGCGAAGTACTGGAAAGTGGCAGGGGCATTCTGCCGGACCGGGTTTTCGAGGACAATCAAGCCCAGTAATTGGATCGGCTTCGGCAGTTGGGCCCCGTTGGCCTGGTCGGTTTTACCAAAGGCCAGCACCCGTTGACCCTTGCCCGCATACTGTTGAATCTGCTTGGCATACTGGTCAAAGTTCTCCTTCAACAGGTTTTCCGGCGCCCCAACTGCGTATACCCCATCTGGATAAACCAGGGCACTATACTTATTCGCTGATTCGAACGGAATTAAGCGGGTAGCGGGATTAAGATTGGCTGGTTTATCAAAATACGCTTGCAGGGCCGCCATCGTCGCGTTGTCTGGGGAAAGCTGGTAGACCTGCTGGGCAATCAAGTTGTTTAATTGGTCCGCGGGAACCGTGCTGGTGGGAATAACGGTGGTCACTTGCATGTCCGGTTCCGTAATTGTCCCGGTCTTATCAATGCAGAGGGTATCCACCCGCGAAAGCTGCTCAATGCTGTGCATATCGTGGATCATGACCCGCCGGTGAGCCAAACGAACAGCCGAAGTGGCTAATGCTACCGTCACCAACAGGTAGAGGCCTTCGGGGATCATCCCGATGACCGCGGCAACCATTTCACTTATGGCTAGCGAAAAGGACTGGTGGTTGACGGTCATTGAACGGTAAACCATCGCGATCCCCAGCGGCACAATCAGGACCCCAATCCAGTTGACAATCCGGTTGATCGCCCGGACCATTTCACCCTGGTCATCACGGTCGGTTTGCTTAGCTTTGGCCACCAACTGGGCGGAATAGGTTTGGTCGCCAACCTTGGTAACCTTGATAAGGCCATCCCCCGCAATCACGTATGAACCAGAATACAGGGTGTCGCCGTGACGCTTGGTAATTTCATCGGCCTCCCCCGTTAAAATTGATTCATCAGTCGTCAGCTGACCATCCACCAACTCACCATCAACCGAGATCTGGTCGCCAGCATGCAAATAAACCAGGTCATCTCGGACAATCTGGTCAACCTTAATCTGCTGGTCGCGACCATCACGGCGGACAGTGACGGCAGGGACATTGACAATCGTCAGCTTACTGAGCGTTTTCTGTGACCGCCATTCCTGGAAGATTCCGATCACGGCGTTGGCAATCATCACCGGTAGGTATAGGAAATCACTGACGGTGTAGCGGTTACCGATCAGAATCAAGACCGTGACCACCAGGAAGATCAGGTTAAAGTAAGTAAAAACATTTTCATGAACGATGGTCCGCATCGTCTTTTGACCGGCCGTCGACTGGCGATTGACCTGGCCAGCTGCCGTCCGTTGGCGAACCTCGGCTGCACTTAATCCATCCATTGCACTTCTCCTTGTCTGATGATTTACCCCTATTTTAGCATTTTGCGGTTCATGAGCGCCGTCAAAAAAGCCAGACAACGTTGCATGGGCTGTCTGGCATTGATGTTATTTAATTTTACTGATAGCAATGACCTGCCATAACTGGTCGTACTTACTCATGATTAGGCCTTCTTAACGGGAATTCGAATGACGGTTTTCAGGTTAGCCGGTTTGGTCCGCCGGGGGTCAGAAAGGTAAATCTCATGGTGGTGACGGTGGTCAGAATAGTCAAGTTGGTAGCCGGCCTTTTCCACGAAGTCGTACATTTTATCAATCGTGGCCGGTTCGTCATCATACGGACCAATGTGCATTATTTGGACACACTCCCCTTCCGTGATGGGCAATAATTCGACCGGTGAAAAGTCGAGGTCCTTCTTCGCCGTTGCTTCCTTAACCGCCCACTTGAAAACTTCAAGGGTCACAAAATCAGGCATCTGAATCACGGAAATAAAGTGAAAAGTCTCCTTGTGGTCATAGTCAACGCCCTTAACACCGGGTTGCCACCAAAAGCCCTCCAATGGCGGCACCACAATGTCAAAGTACTCGGCTGGTTGGTAATCACCCATCTTACTCATCTTGATCGTGTAAGCCAGGCTATACAGCAGTTCAATGGCGTGGTGGTATTCGCCATCGGGCTGGTTCGGATCCCCACTCCCACGGACCGCCAGGTAGTTCATTGTGGACACGTCAACTAATTGGGGTTTCTTGCCGGGACGATAAAACTGCTTTTGTGCTTTCTTAAAATCGTAAGTCATCGTATTTTTCCTTTCATAAACGGGCCGTGAGCACTGGGTTGCCCCACCCCTTCAACAATCCCAACAAGTCGGCAATTGCCAGAATGACCGTCTGTTGATTGGTGTTGGGGTGGCAGCCGATCTGGTCATGGTGTGCGAGAATATCTGCATCCAGAACGACGGTTACCTGGTGGTCATGGTCGTTGATCAAATTGAACGGTGAAACGGCACCGGAATATATGCCCAGCCGTTCCTGAAGGTCGTCGTCCGAAGCAAACTGGAGCCGTGACCCGTGGACGATCTGTCGTAGCTGCTTCATGTCGAGGCGCTTATTTTCTTCAATAATGACGAGGTAAAAGCCACCGTTATTTTTCAGGAACAGGTTCTTCGTACGGGCAAAATCGTAGCCCCGGACGTACTGGTCAGCCTCCGCCGCGGTGTAAACCGGTGGGTGGTTGATGATTTGATATTTGATGTTGACGTGGTCAAGCGCCGTGATGACGGGATTGGTCATGAGGTCACCTTCTTGTGTTACTTGTGGGAATGCTTCTTGCGGACGGCTTGGCGGATCTTCGGGTAGCGCATTAACAGGTAGCCGTCATAGGTAATACTGGTGGCCACGTTAAGGACCCAGATAATCCAGGTATTAGCAGTACTGAGGAAGACGAATGACGACATATCGCGCAATAGTTCCTTGAACAATTCGTGGGAGATGTCATCCCCACTCATTTCCGTACCGAGGAAGAGTTCGACAGCGATACTCATCACGAACACGAGGATCCAGCCCACCAGAAATGGCCAATTCCGCTTAGCTTTGATGATCGGCCGCTGGTATTCATCCACTTCACCAGTATCTTTGATTTCGACCCGGGTAGCTTGGAAGAAGCCAATCATAATTCCCAGTAACAAGAGAATAATGGCCAAGCCCAGGGTCGTCCAGGAGCGTTCCTGGCTCAGGGTGATCACCATCATGATCAGCGAATATAGGGGTAAGATAATCATTTCTGTTCGGGTGACCCGTTCAAACTCGAAGGCCCCCTTGACGAACATATAAATTAAAAGAATTAGTAGGATTAACATTTGACAACTTCCATGAATTGACAGGCAACGTATGCTAACCCCCATTGTACTTCAAATATGGCGAAAAGGCTCCTGAATGTCGGACCATTAGCCGTTTTCAGTAAAAAGTTTTATAATAATTGAAATTTGAAAAAGGAGATCTTCATCGTGTGCACTTCGATCTATTATGAAACCAAAGACCAGACGCACTTTTTGGCGCGGACACTAGACTTTTCCCAGGAAATGCATCTGACTCCGGTGATTGTGGAAAGCGGTCACCACTTTACGTCGCAAGCTGATCCTGCCGGTTTTGACAGTAAGTATTCATTTGTCGGTGCCGGTAAGAATGATACTTTCGCCGATGGGATGAATGAACATGGTTTGGGCATTGCGTCACTCTACTTTAACGAAAACGCGGTTTATAACACGACCAAGAAGGACGGTGCCGTCAACCTGGCAGCGACGGAATTAATTCCGTGGGTACTAGGCAACGTTGCAAGCGTGGCTGAATTCAAACAGGTCATTGACCAGCTCAACGTCTGCCAAATCAAGAATGACTTTGTGCAGGGCGTGATGCCACTCCACTGGATCTTGTATGACCGACATGGAGACAGTCTGGTGGTCGAAATGACCAAGTCAGGCGTTCATTTGTACGATAACCCAGTCGGTGTCATGACAAATTCGCCAACGTTCCCGTGGCAACTGACGAACCTCAGTCACTACTCCAATCTCCAGCCAAATGATTTCCCGGCGAAGAAGTACGGCAATTACCAAATCGTTTCGGACGGTCCCGGGAACGGTGCGCTCGGCCTCCCTGGTGATTACACTTCTACCTCACGATTTGTCCGGACAGCGTTCCTGCGCCAGTATACTGACCAAGCGGCAGATGCACAGGAAGGCCTGCGGACGTTGGTTCATATTCTGAATAACGTTGATATCCCCCGCGGCGTCAAAGTTGGTGAAAACGGGCTGGCTGATTACACCCAGTACAAGGGATTT
>CALVFC010000085.1 GCA_944326735.1 uncultured Limosilactobacillus sp.
TCATGTAAGCTCCGCCGAATCTTTTCTGGGTCACGGGCCTTATCAGTCAGGGCCTGTTGATCAGCAATCATAATGAAGGTCTTGTACTTGCCAGTATTTTGTAATTCCACCCGATTTTTCAATGAACCCACATAGTGACCAATGTGTAACTTTCCTGTTGGCCGATCACCGGTTAAAATTGTGTTTGTTTTCTTCGTCATTGTTATCACTCCTTGAAATAAAAAAGGTCCTATTAATCCTTAATAGACTAATAGGACGCTTGCGCGCGGTGCCACCTAAATTGTAACTAGCAATTAGTTACCACTCATTACTTTATTTAACTGTAACCAATTCGTGCTTTGGGAACCTTCACACCAACCGTTCCTCGCTGTTCTCACACTACTGAACAGCTATTATTTTAATCCATGATGATATAAAAAAGCAAGCAACGGCAAGAGTCCTGTATAATAGACCTAATCATTCTAAGGGAGAGTATTTATGAAATCAAAGCGCAATAAGACAATTGATTTTGATTTAGCACATGCGCCTCAGGGGGTCCTAGATAAAATTATTGACCTCGATCACCAGCACCAGGTTGATCCAACAATGCTACGTGATCATGTTGTTCATGGTGATTCTTTTCAAATCTTAGGCCAGCTACCTCCGGCCAGCGTTGACTTGGCCTTAATCGACCCGCCTTACAACCTGGACAAGCACTATGATGGCCTCAATTTTAAACAGATGGATGACCAGCAATATCAGCAATATACCGCCCGGTGGGTTAAGGCAGTTCTCCCACTCCTAAAGCCCACCGCGAGCGTTTACGTGTTTGCGGACTGGCAAACGAGTATTGCCCTTGCACCGCTCCTCAGTCAATACTTCACCATCCAAAATCGCATTACCTGGCAACGTGAAAAGGGTCGCGGCGCTAAAGCAAATTGGAAGAACAGTATGGAAGATATCTGGTTTCTTACCAAGGATCCCCGCCACTATACCTTCAATATCGACGATGTAAAGCAGCGACGCCAAGTGATCGCTCCTTATCGCAAAAACGGGCATGCTAAGGATTGGCAGGAAACCAAGCGAGGCCGCTTCCGTGATACTTTGCCATCTAACTTTTGGGACGACATCTCGATTCCCTATTGGTCAATGGCCGAGAATACCGGCCACCCGACGCAAAAGCCAGAAAAATTGATGGCAAAAGTAATCCTTGCTTCTTCTAATCCTGGTGACCTCATTCTGGACCCCTTTGCGGGTGCTGGTTCCAGCCTTGTGACCGCCAAAAAATTGGGCCGCCACTTTATCGGCATTGAACAAAGTTTACTTTACTGTGCTTGGGGACAATACCGGTTAGATATGGCAGACCACAATTCACGGATCCAGGGTTACACTGATGGGGTTTTCTGGGAACGGAACACCATGGCACAACAGAAAAAACTTATTAATAAGCAAAAAAAATCGGCTAAATAATTAGCCGATTTTTTTTGTGTTACTTAGCTTCTTTAATGATAAAGGTCCGTTCACTGAAGTCTGATGCTGGTTTCGGTGAAGCAGTCCGGTCCATGATCCGGGGAACAAAGTAACCAGCATTCATCAATTCTGCACCAGAGAACTTTTCGCTGCTGCCGTTAATGGTGTACTTCTTCTTTGGATCCAATCCAGTGAAGTACGTCCGAATGTAAGCAGGATTTGGTCCGTTCAAGATTTGGAAACGAGTAGCAATTGCGAGGCTCTGGTCATCGTTAACCACTTGCCAACCGTAAACATTGTCATTATCCGTGTCGGGGTTATCTAACCGGTAGAACGTCCCAAACTGGTAAAGGTGACGGTATTGCTTATAGAAGGCCACTTGCTTCTTGATCGTTGCCAGATCGTCGTGAGCCATCTTAGTAATATCAAGTTCATACCCAAAGGCCCCAAAGTAAGCAACTGCCGCCCGGGTCGCCAGGGAGGTTAACCGACCAACCTGGTCATTTGGTACCGCAGAAACGTGGGCACCCCACATTGATGGCCGGTAGCCATATGAAGTTCCATCCTGAATCTTGATCCGTTCAACGGCATCCGTATCATCAGAGCACCATGCTTGCGGTGCGTAGTACATCATTCCAAGGTCGAAACGACCACCACCAGAAGCACAGGATTCAAAGAGAACGTCTGGGAAGGCCTTCGTCAGGCGGTCATACAGTTGGTAAACACCGAGGATATAGCGGTGACTGAATTCAAGTTGTTGGTCAGCTGGTAATTGAGCGCCAAACATCTCAGTGATGTTCCGGTTCATATCCCACTTAATGTAGTCCAGCTTCGTCTGCTTAATTACCGTGCTCATCCGGGTAACCAGGTAATCAACAACTTCTTGCCGCGTCATATCCAAGACAAATTGGTTCCGGGCCGGTGTGTTATGACGACCAGGTGTCGAAATCATCCAGTCTGGGTGCTTCTGGTACAACTTACTGTCGATGGAAATCATTTCTGGTTCAAACCATAAGCCAAACTTCATCCCTTCAGCATGGACCTTGTCCGCAAAGCCAGAAATACCGTTGGTGAACTTCTTCTGGTCAACAAACCAGTCACCGAGACTAGAACGGTCGTCATCACGGTGCCCAAACCAGCCGTCATCGAGGACAAACATTTCGATACCCAGCTGCTTGGCCTGCTTAACAATCTTCATTAACTTGGCTTCATTGAAGTCCATAAACGTGGCTTCCCAGTTATTAATCAGGATTGGCCGGTCTTCATGAGCAAAGTGCGGGTTAATTAAGTGGTCTTGGTAAAAGGCCCCCATTTGTTGACTCAGTTGGTTCAGCCCATTGTTGGTGAAACTCATAACTGCTTCCGGTGTTTGGAACTGAGCGCCCTTCTTCAATTGCCAGCCAAATTCGTCAGGGTTAATTCCCACAAGAACCCGAGTCGTATCAAATTGATCGACTTCCACAGAGTCCAAGAAGTTGCCTGAATAAACCAGGTTAAAGCCAAAGGCAGCCCCCTGGTTGTTGTCAGTATGCTTACGAGCCAGGATAAAGAATGGGTTTTGCTGGTGACTAGAAGCGGTCCGCAAACTCGAAATGCTTTGCACACCAGAACGCAATGGTGTCCGGATCAGGTGCCTTTCCCGAGCCCATGTTCCGGAGAACTGCAGCATATCGTAATCAGCATCTGGCAGGTCAAGTTGGGCACTTAAAGCCCGATTGATGGTTACTTGGTCACCATGGTTTATGAAGGTCGTCGAACGGACAATCACATCTTCAGCAGCGAAGATCGTGTAGTGAAGTTCCATTGTTAGTTTGGCCAGGTGGTCCACTAACTTAACAGTCAGCGTTTGGGCATCCTGACCCTCGTCATCAAAGGTCGACGGTTGGTCTGCTAACCGTTGCTTACCATCAGCGATCTGGTAATTCTGGTATTCAAATTCTGATGTCCGGGACCCATTAGGATAGGTAATTTGAAAGGCTGGGTAACGATAATCACCCTTGCCAAAGCCGGCATATTCCTGCTTAACCAGTTCCAATTGGAAGTCTGACTGTTCAATCGTCAGCGTGTTTGTACAATCGTGTTCTTCACGACTGGCTAAGTTTTGATAAGCCGCCTTCACTGGGATCCGTGAACCATAGTACAGTTGACCAGGCATGCCGTTTTCCAGAATTTGGAAAACATAGCTAGTGTGGTCAGTCTGTAAGTGAAAGACTTGTTGTTCTTCATTGACGTGAATACTCATGAGAATGTAACCCCTTTCAAATGTCTGATTTTATTATAACGTTCTCTAACCTTGAGTACCAGAATCCTTCTGAATAGCAACTTGTAAAACATTATCAGGGAATTTGACATTAGTGCCCACTTTCCCGGTAACTTTAACGTCATCAAACTCTTTGCTATTCGTGACGGTTACAACAACCGTATCATCCAGACCAGCCTTCTTAATAGCGGGGTCCCAGAATTCGATCAATTCTTGTCCCTTCTTGACGTGGTCGCCATTTTCAACATAGGAAACGAACCCGGTCCCCTTCATTTTGACAGTCCCGATACCCACGTGAATTAATAGGGCAATTCCATCGTCGGTGACTAAGCCCACTGCATGCCGGGTCGTAAACATTTGCTTAACAGTGGCGTCAAATGGTGCTAAAACCCGGCCATCAGTTGGCTTAATAGCAAAGCCTTGACCAGCCTGGCCCTTAGAAAAGACGTCATCGTGGACATCAGTCAATGCTTCCAAACGACCAGTGATTGGCGTTGGAATATCAACTAATTCTTCACTACTGCTCTGCTTAATGTTCTTACCCCACGTCTTTTCTAGTTCAGCAACGATTTCAGCGTGCTTTTCTTCACTTAAGAAGACCTTCTTACCAAAGACAAAGATTGAAATAACAACGAGAACGGCTGGTACCGCAAACATCAACAGTTTGAAGTTGTGGGCTTGGGTGGCCGTGATGGTGGATGCGGTAGCCCCAGTAGTCATCCCCGCGATGATTGCGACTTGACCAACAACCCCGTTAGCAACGGCGCCACCAAACTTATCAAGCAGGGGCCGGACAGATAAGGCTAACGATTCATCACGGTGACCAAGCTTCAACTGACCGTATTCAACAGAGTCCGTGATAACCATTAAGACAATCAGGAAGACAATCTGTTGCGGTAAGCCGAATAATGACGCCGCCAATAGTACTAATACCAGGTTATCCCCCGCAACTGAAAACAGTCCCAAACCACACAGTAAGCAAATCAAAGCACAGGTGAAGAGGGCCTTCCGACTGAGCTTCTTGGACAGGATTGGGAACAGGGAAGTCGCCACGATTCCCAGGCAAATGTTGATTGTGGAGAAAATTGAGAAGGCTTTTGGCCGTCCCATGATGTAGGTGAAGTAGTAGACTTCCAAGGAGTTCACAATGTTAATTGCCACACAGTAGAACAGGTAGGCACATCCAACCCACATCAGCTGGTCATTCCCGGACAATACCTTAAAGATACCGATGATCCCGACCGTATCCTTCTTGTTCTTCCGAATCGAAGAGTTAACTTCCCGGGTAAAAATACCAACACCCCAGGCAGAAATCAGGGCCAAGAAACAAATAATCAAGGCAAACATGAACCAACCACGGTCGTCACCAGTGCTGGTTTTAGTAGCGGAGAAAAAGATTACCGCTGGCATAACCAGAATACCTACTAATCCCCCACCAATGGCTGAACCAACCCGGGCGTAGGTAGCGGTTTTTTCTCGTTCCCGCGAACTGGTTGTCAGTGACGGCAGCATTGACCAGAAGCCAACATCCTTGAATGAGTAGAAGATGTCCATCGTGATGTACAGAATCGCAAAAAGGATCAGGTAACCGATCGCACTCTTCTTGTACAAGCCACCCATGTTAGTAAACAGCAGCAAGAGGATTACTGAAGATACCGTTCCACCGATAACAACCCACGGCCGGAAGTGTCCCCACCGTGTCTTGGTCCGGTCAATGGCATTCCCAATAAACGGATCAATAAACAATTCCACAAACCGTAGACACATGATAATCAGGGTCACGGTACTGATCATCTTGTTATCTAACGCTTTGTTACCAGTATCAAAGAGGTGCGAAGTAATGAACATAATTAAGTATCCACAGAGCAACCCGTAGAATGAGTCATTACCAAAAGCACCAAAACTATAAGCAAGGCGTTCCCGCATGGTCATCTTGCTTTTACTATTAGTACTCATAAACGTTCCTTCTCTCTAAAAATTTTCAAGCAGTTTTGTATCCGCTTTCAGAATTCGCAATAATTATATTTGATAATCGTTTATCAATCCATGGTTGCTTGTACTAAAAAGATGCCAATTATCACACAGGACAAATTGACATCTCCTAACTCATGATCATGGTATAATGCGGGATAGAAATAATATAAGACTGAACAAATATCCATGTTAGCGTTATTTTAAAATTGACAAAATGGACATTATTACAAGGGAAAGGGATCACAATGGACGATGAGTATAAAAGTTTAACGGGGAAAAGTTTTGAAAGTAATATCCTGTTCATTGGTCAATACCAGTGTCCCCCTAACTACTTTTTCCGGGGGAATAACGTCCGCGAGAACTACGTCATTCACTATGTCCAGTCTGGCCAAGGGACCTTTTCGTCAGCCAATCGACCAGCCGTTACTTTGAAGAAGGGGGACGTGTTTATTTTGCCGAAGGGGGTCCCCTGCTTCTACCAAGCGGATGGTCACCACCCCTGGAAGTACTTCTGGATTGGTTTGTCAGGGACAAAAATCAATGCCATGCTAGCGGGGTCGCAACTGGCAACCAAGCGTTACCTCCGTCAAGTCCAGAATAGTCATTTCTACGACCACCTAGTCCAACTCTACTCTGCCCTCAAGCAGCCGGGATCACTGGCCAACGATATTCGGGTTGAGGCGCTAACTTACCAAATGTTCTATGACCTCGTCACGGAATACCCCACTAAGCAGCCCCACTTAAACACCAAGGCGGCTAACCAGCTGAAACTGGCGAGCTACTACCTCAAAGAAAATTACCACAAAGCTAGTTGCAACATTGAAGACCTCTGCCACCACCTCAACATTTCCCGTAGCTATTTGTATACCCTGTTCAAAAA
>CALVFC010000086.1 GCA_944326735.1 uncultured Limosilactobacillus sp.
ATCCGTGATCACTTCCCAGACGTAACCTTAATTGCTGGTAACGTGGCCACTGGTTCTGCTACTAAGGTTACGTCTGGGAAGTGATCACGGATTTCCTTAATCTTCCGCAGAACACCAGCAGAGTGACCGTGGGCAGTATCAATAACAATGGCGTCCGCACCAGCATCTAAAAGGGCTTGGGCACGTTCAAAAGTATCACTAGTCACACCAACAGCGGCCGCACACAGTAAACGGTGTTGGTCATCAACAGCGGCTTTGGTAGCACTGGCTGGAACCCCAACACTCTTAACGTTAGCGACTTCCCCAGCTTGTGCTTGAATTGACATATTCTTGTGAACTACACCTAGTCCACCTTGAAGAGCCATTGCGATCGCCATTGATCCTTCAGTAACAGTATCCATTCCCGCTGAGATAATTGGAATGTGTAAATGCAGATTATCAGCTAAGGTGGTACTCAGATCAACCTCGTTTGGTAACACGTGACTTTCTGCAGGAATCAATAAAACATCATCGAAAGTTAAACCCTTCTTGGCAAACTTTGTATCCCAATTTGACATGTGACTAGACACTCCCTTTTGATTTTTGATTAGATATACTGTACTAGGATTCATTCAAAAAATCAACGGAAAAACCGGAATTTGTGGTTAATTTTCTTAATTTAGTGAATTATTGTTTCATATGACACCAACTTTGGTGTCGGATACAGTTATATAAGTTCGTTCTTTTCTAAAAGTGGAAATTATTTCAAACAAAAAAATTGGTGAATGTTCGGCCTATTCCGTGAACATTCACCAATTTTTATTTACTTACGTCGGTTGCCGAACAGCGAACCTTGGATGTGGAACCGCCGCCGGAAGACGATATCGCCAATGAAGAAGACAATCCCGATAATCAGGTAAGCCCAGACATTCAAACGAGGGTTGACCGCGTTTGGCAGGAGACTGGCTCCCATGTAGATTGCCAACCAAACAACCAGTCCGAAGGCAATCGTCAAAATCCGGAACCAGAGCGGGTTAGTTTGAACCCACTTACCATCCTTCTTCTTAGGCTGTAATTGCCAAGCCACGTAACCAAAGATGGCCCCACCGGTAATGGCAACAATCACAATCGAAGTCATCCCGGAACTTCCGTTGTGGGGAACCTTCATTGCTTCTGGAGCTAACCAGTACATCAAACCATACAGGAAAGTGAAGATACTCATGAAGATAATCATGTTATCAACGGAGAGTAACTTAATGGTTTGGGTGGTCATGTGCTTAGCGTTACTCTGCTTCTTTGGATTCTTCAGGTCCTTGACGTATTGCGTTGGCGTGCCAAAGAGGCTCTTAGCAGTTTGGCCCTTCTTTTGTGCTGCTTGTAACTGTTCAATCGTCGTTTGCATAATTTCTGGACGCTTGTCACTAGCAACATTTTGGCGTTCTAATTGCTTATTCAATTGAAAAACGAATTCTTCGTTCTTCTTTGTTAAATGATACTTACTAAATTCATTGCCCGCTGCTTGGCGATCCTTTTTCAGGTGTTCGCGTTGGCGTTGGCCAGCTTGGGCATTTCGTGGTTCTTGTTCGCTCACGATTAATGTTCCTCCTAAAAATGGTGTGGATAAATGTGTTGAGGTTAAATGCAGCACAGTCGAAACGTGCTCAGCCTAAGCCCTTAGTGTCTAGCTACGTAAGGATGCTTGATGTGCTTTGCACCTCAAGCACCTTACTAGGCTAGCCATACAGGGCTTTTAACGGCTTCACACTCTCGCACTCTATACATTGAATCTAAACTCCACAATATCGCCATCTTGCATGACGTAATCCTTACCTTCCAGCCGCAACTTTCCGGCTTCCTTCACAGCAGCCTCTGAACCCAACTTATCCAGGTCATCAAAGCTCATTACTTCAGCCCGAATAAAGCCCCGTTCAAAGTCAGAGTGAATAATTCCGGCAGCTTGTGGCGCCTTGGTACCCTTCTTAAAGGTCCATGCCCGTGTTTCAGGGCCACCAGCAGTGAAGAAGGTTTCCAAGCCCAGGAGCTTGTAAGCGGCCCGAATCAACCGGTTCAATCCTGGTTCCTTGACCCCTTCCATTTCCAGGAAGTCAGCCTTATCTGCTTCGTCCATTTCCGCAATCTGCTCTTCAGCAGCGGCAGCAACACCGATGACTTCACCGTCACCCTTAACATGTTCCTTAATTTGGTCCATGTACTTGTTACTGTCAGGGTCGGCCATGTCTTCTTCCGCAATGTTAGCAACATACAGAACCGGCTTGCTGGTCAGTAAGAAAAGGCCCTTGACGATCTTCTTTTCGTCATCATTAAAGTCAATTGACCGAACACTCTTACCATCTTCCAACACCGGCTTAATCTTGTTCAATACTGCTAATTCTGCTAAGGCGTCCTTGTCGCGTCCCTTAGCAGCCCGTTGAACCTTAGCCAAACGCTTGTTAACGGCGTCCAAGTCTGCCATGACTAATTCCAAGTTAATGGTATCAATGTCATCGATCGGGTCCACCTTACCAGTAACAGAGGTGATGTCGTCATCATCGAAGGCCCGGACAACGTGCACAATCGCATCGGTTTGCCGAATGTTTTCCAAGAACTTGTTACCAAGCCCTTCACCCTTGCTGGCACCCTTAACGATCCCCGCAATATCGGTGAATTCGAAGGTTGTTGGAACAATCTTCTTGGCTGGAATAATTTCGTTAATGCGGTCCAAACGACTATCTGGAACTTCCACCATCCCCACGTTTGGATCAATCGTTGCGAATGGGTAGTTTGCCATTTCGGCCCCCGCCTTAGTAATCGCGTTAAATAGGGTTGACTTACCAACGTTTGGTAAACCAACAATCCCTGCAGTTAATGACATGTCTTCTTCACTTTCCTTTTCTCTTATAAATTAAGCTTCTTCATTGGTTCCCTTTTCCAGAACCTTCTTAAAGCCCTTGTCGAACTTTTGCCGGGTCATCATAACAACGTGCCCGCAACCGGTACACTGAATCTTAATATCGGCTCCGACCCGGGTGATTAACCACCGATTGGTCCCACACGGGTGTTGCTTTTTCATCATTACAATGTCGCCTTTATCGTAAGCTGCCATCAGTGATCATCCTTTCCGTTCTTAATCTAATGAAATGTTTAGTACCTTCATGATACGGTCAAAGTCTTCTGCGTTGGTATACGGAATTTCGATCTTACCCGTATTCCGCTTCCGACCAGGAGCAACCGCCACCTTCGTCCCAAACTTGCTTTGCAGTTCAGATTCCGCTGCCCGTGCATATGCTGGTTTGCGACGGCGCCGCGCGGTTTTCTTCTTAGTATTGCCGTTCATCTTGGCCACAATCTCTTCGAGCTGACGAACCGTGATGTTCTGATCAACTGCCCGCTTAGCCAAGGATACCAGTTTCTTGCGATCCTTCAATCCCAAAATTGTTCGGGCTTGACCCATCGAGAGCTGGCCACCAGAGACAAGTTTCTTAATTTCTGGCGGTAGACCTAATAACCGTAAGTAATTGGCAATGTATGGCCGACTCTTCCCTAGCCGGGTCGCAACCTGCGCTTGAGTCAGGTCCAACTTGTCCATTAGTGTCTGGTAAGCCTGGGCTTCTTCCAATGGTGTTAAGTCTTCCCGCTGAAGGTTTTCCAGGACAGCAACTTCCATCATCTTTTCATCAGACATCGTCCGCACGATCGCCGGAATGGTCTTCTGCTTGGCTAGCTTGGAAGCCCGGAAGCGCCGTTCACCGGCAATTAATTCATACCGTTCCAGCTTTGGATCGGGTTGCCGCAAAATAACCGGTTGGAAAACGCCCGACTTCTTAATAGAAGCGGTTCCTTTAAAGCCTTCTGGTCAAAGGTCCGCCGTGGTTGGTAAGGGTTCGGGCGAATCTTGGTCAGTTCAATGTCCTGCACACTTTCCTGGGCGGTTAAATCATCAAGGTTATTTTCTTCGAACAGGGCTTCAATTCCTCGTCCTAAGCCACTTTGCTTTTTATTCGCCATGATTTGCCAACACTTCCTTTGCTAATTGCTGGTAGACATGCGCACCAGTCGACCGCTTATCGTAGTCCACGATTGCCTCACCATGACTTGGTGCTTCTGACAAACGTACATTCCGTGGAATGATGGTTTGGTAAACTTGGGAGCCAAAGAACTTCTTCACTTCGGCGTTGACCTGTTGACCCAGGTTTGTCCGTTTATCAAACATTGTTAAGAGGACCCCTTCAATCTTCAGGTCCGGGTTAAAGTGCTTCCGGACCAGCTTGATCGTGTTAAGCAATTGACTCAACCCTTCCAGAGCATAGTATTCACTTTGGACAGGAATCAAAATGGAGTCACAAGCGGTGAAAGCATTGATGGTCAGCAAGCCAAGTGAAGGTGGACAATCGATCAAGATGTAATCATATTCGTCCTTAACGCTCCCAAAGGCGTCCTTTAAGCGGGTTTCGCGGGCCATTAAACTGGTCAGTTCGACTTCCGCACCAGAAAGGGCAATTGTGGTTGGGGCAATATCCATCCCCTTATGACTGGAAGGCAGAATAATGTCGCTCAGGTCCACGTCATTGATCAGCACATCATAAACGCTCTGCTTAATGCTCTTCTTATCGATACCCAGGCCACTCGTGGCGTTACCTTGTGGGTCGAGGTCAATGAGGAGAACCTTTTTCCCCAGGTCCGCCAAGCAGGCCCCTAGATTAACACTGGTGGTTGTTTTACCAACGCCACCCTTTTGGTTAGCAAGTGCAATTACGTATCCCATTTACTTTCCTCCTACTGTTTCTTCGGAATTTCAATCACGAGTTGATAGGAATCGTCATCATCTTGCTCGTGGGTCTTTACAGTGAAGCCGTTATCCGTGGCCAATTTAATGGACTTCTTAATGGTGTTCAAAGCCAGGCGCGGATCATTCGCCGTGGTCCGCTTGGCCGCCTTCTTAGCCTTTGACCGCCGACTAGTCTTCTTTTTACCCTTTTTGGTTTTCTTAGCCGGTTGTGGAGTAGCAGCCACTTCTTCCTCGTTGGCCGTTCCACTTGCTGGCAGGCCTTCTAGATCGGCTAGTTCCCGACGCTTCTTTTCTGCCCGCTGCTTAGCAATCTCTGAAGGCAATGGCCGGCCTAATAACCGGGCCACTTCATCTTCAGTCTGCCGGACAGTTAAACGTTCGTTAACCACCCGCATTAACATTTCACGTTGTTGTCCCTCATCGAGGTCCAACATTGCCCGACCGTGCCGTTCAGAAATCCGGTGATCCAAAATCGCCGTTTGAACCGGCTTGATCAGCTTAAGGAGCCGGAGTTTGTTGGCAACAAAGGACTGACTCTTACCCATTCCCTTCGCCAGGGCAGACTGTGTCATGTGGTTCAGGTCCATCAGTTGACGGTAAGCCTGGGCTTCTTCAACGGAGCTTAGTTGGGACCGTTGGAGGTTTTCAATCAGTGCTAAGGATGCGGTCTCCCGGTCACTCATCTTTTCAATGATGGCAGGAACCGTTTCCCACTTCAATAGCTTAACAGCCCGGTACCGGCGTTCACCGGCAATAATTTCATACTTTGCTGGTTCATATTCCCGCACAATAATTGGTTGTAACAACCCGTGTTCATCGATTGTTTGGGCCAATTCACGAATACCGTCTTGATCAAACACTTTCCGTGGCTGGTAACGGTTAGGGATAATTTGATCGACCTTAATCTCAACAACCTTATTCTTAGTGTCACCGGAATGCTCTTTTCCGATGCCAAACAATGAAAAAGCCATACTTCTCTCCCTCACTTCTAACGAATTGGTTTTTTACTTGGCAATCCTGGCCGACGCGGATACTTCTTCGGTGTCGTACTTACCTTATCAATTAGGATAAGGTTCCGCTCTTCATCAGTGCCAGGTAATGTCATCGTCACCGTCTTATTAATTTTACCACCGAGCTTCTTAATTGCAGCACCGCCCTGTTGAATTTCTTCTGCTGCAGCGCTCGCCTTGTAAGCTAGGAACTCACCGCCGACTTTAGCCGCTGGCAAGCACAATTCACTCAGTACTGATAATCGTGCCACTGCCCGGGCCGTTACTAGGTCATATTGTTCCCGGTGGGTGCTCTTCTTGTCACTGAAAGTCTCTGCCCGATCATGGACAAGGGTCACTTCTGACAGTCGTAATTGACTCACCAAATTGTGCAGGAAAGTGATCCGCTTATTCAATGAATCAACGATCGTTACCCTTAATTGTGGAAAGGCAATCTTCAATGGAATAGACGGGAAACCGGCCCCCGCGCCAATGTCACACAAGGTTAATGCTTCACTCTGCAGGCGGGGTTCTGCCATCGCCCCCGTTAACGAGTCGTAAAAGTGCTTTAAATAAACCTCATTTTCCTCTGTGATCCGCGTTAAGTTAACGTGTTCATTGGTGGTCACCAATAACCGGTAGTAGTCAGCAAATTGTTGCATCTGGTGATCAGTTAATTGAATCCCTTGATCAGCTAATGTTTGGC
>CALVFC010000087.1 GCA_944326735.1 uncultured Limosilactobacillus sp.
ATCTGGATCTATTCACGTTGATGGTGAAGGAACTTTGGTTACGACTGAAGAATGTCTTCTTTCTGAAGGCCGGAACCCACAATTATCCAAGGAACAAATTGGTGAAGTTTTGAAGGAATACCTGAACCTGGACAAGATCATTTGGTTACACAAGGGTATTTACAACGATGAAACGAATGGTCACGTTGACAATATCTGTAACTTTGTTGAACCAGGTCACGTTGTTCTGGCATGGACTGATGACAAGTCCGACCCACAATACGAAATTTCACGTGAAAACTTGGAAATCCTTGAAAACTCAACTGATGCTAAGGGTCGGAAGATCAAGGTTACTAAGCTTTACGTTCCAAAGCCTGTCCTGATCACTAAGGAAGAATCAGAAGGTGTTGACGCCGTTGACGGAACCTTGCCACGTCAAGAAGGCGACCGGTTGGCTGCATCATATGTTAACTACTACACCGCTAATGGTGGTATCGTCTTCCCAATGTTCGGTGATCCAAACGATGAGAAGGCCAAGGAAACCTTACAAGCTTGCTACCCAGACCGGAAAGTCGTTGGTGTTCCAGCTCGTGAAATTTTGCTCGGTGGTGGTAACATTCACTGCATTACCCAACAAGTTCCAAAGGCTTAATGTTGTCGACAGTCAATCATACCAATCAATTGTCTAATTCAATTAAAATCTCACTCCTAAATTAATTGGAGAGTTTCAGAAATCCCTCTCCAAACAAAAGATCCCCATATTCGGCAATAACCGGATATGAGGATCTTTTTGCATTAATGACGTTTTACTTGTTTGAAGTTGAAATCGCGGCCACCGTAGGATTCAATGTACTGGTACAAAATGAGTTCCATGATGGCAATTACGGAAATTCGTGAACCAATGTCGGTGTGGTTGACGGTGATTTCATCAGTAAACAGGTAAAAATTGATATCACTGAGGTTTTGGATGGTGTTATTGTCAGCGCCCGTAATGGAGACCACCATTGGTGATATTCCTTGACGAATTAATTTATTGATGAGCTGAACAAATTCGGCGTTTTCCCCATTGAAACTCATGATAAAGACTAATGAATTATCGTTAATCTGCTGTTCAGCTAGCCGCCGGTAGTCCTTATCCTGGGGAAAGACCACGTTAAAACCAGACATTGCATACAGGTACTGAATGTATTCCGTTAGGTGCTTCGTCGTGTCCTTGGAAAAGAGGAAAATATCGGGATGGTCGGCCAATTTATCGGCGATCCGTTTTAGTTGGTCATCCTTCAGAACCCGGATCGTTTCTTCAATGTTCTTCGTGTATTCTTCACGATAGCTGGTTTGCGGGACAGTAAAGGGGTTACTGGTTTCTTCACTATGGTTGATCAGGGTAAACTTAACCACGGTGGTGAATTCACTGTAGCCAGAAAAACCTAACTTACGGACGAATCGTAAAAAGGTGGCAGTGGAAACGAAACAGAGTGAAGCGACTTCCCGAATGCTCTTCCCATTTATTTCATCCATGTTTTTGACAACAAAGTCAAAGAGCTTATGTTCGTTTCCGGAGAGCTCCTTTAGGTGTGGGCCTACGATGTCAAAGAAATTCATGCGATCAACTCCTTATAATCTCGGCAAACTGTTGACAATGGTATGAAGCCCACCGCCACCAATGAGCACTTCACGAACCGGGAAGCCGATAACTTGGCGGTCAGGGAATAGTTTAGTGAGTTGTTCACGGGCAACTTGGTCTTGTGGATCGTTGAAGGTTGGGAAGATAATTGCCCCGTTGATGGTGATGAAGTTAACGTAAGTTGCCGTTAGCCGTTGCCCGATTGACCGGGGCATCAGGCCATGAACCAGATCGATGCCTTCTGATTCTTCCTTCGTCAGGAGTTGCTTGGCTGGAACGTGGAGCTTATGGATCTTGAAGTGGCGCCCGTTAGCGTCTGTTGCTTTGCTCAGAATATTGTAGGCAGCAGTACATTCCTCATATAGGGGATCATCCTGGTCATCTGTCCAGGTTAATACTAATTCGCCGGGCTTGACGAAGTTGATCATGTTGTCAATATCGCCACCAGTTTCGTCTAAGAAGTAGCCATGCTGGAGCCAGATCACCTTTTTGGCACCGAGGTATTCTTTCAGAACCGATTCCATGAATTCTTTGGTCATTCCGGTGTTCCGGTCTTCCGCCAGTAGGACATCTTCAGTCGTAATAATTGTTCCTTCGCCATCGGTCAGGACGGAACAACCCTCAAGAATGACGTCACTGGAGTAGTAATCAAGTTGGGCCAGGTCAGCTACCTTAACTGCTAGTTGGTTATCCTTATCCCATGGGAAGTAGAGACCATCGACAAGGCCGCCCCAAGCGTTGAATTCAAAGTTGACTGCCCGAACAATTTTGTTTTGGTGGACGTAGATTGGCAGAACGTCCTTGGCCCAGGCGTCGTCACTACTCATTTCGACTACTTGGGCAATGCCGGCGAGCTTGTCCTTAGCGTTCTTATACTGATCCTGGTTGACCAGCATCGTGACGGGCTGAAATTGACTAATAGTTTTAGCAAGGGCGGTGAAAGTCTTTTGTACTGGTTTACCGCCGTTGCGCCAATTATCCTGTCGCTCTGGCCAGATCATGAACGACCGTTGCTGAGTGTTAAACTCGGCGGCCATTTTAAAGTGGTCCCGCTTAGGCGTCGAATTTTCGATTAGCATATTTTCTGATGCTCCTTGTCGTAATGAATACCTTTATTATACAGTAATTCCAACGAAAAAGATCCCGGTCAGCGCTTGAATGGAAGCGTTAACCGGGATCTGATATTTAGTGTTGGATTACAGGTTCTTATCCATGATGAAGGTCAGCTTAGACAGTCCGAGACCCTTCATAATTAATTGACTCATCAACTTCTTTGTCCGCTTAGCCATTTCGGCAACCATCTGGTGAGTTTGGTCACTTAAGTATGCACAAGCATCCTTATCGTTCATGCCGTCAACCTTTGGGGCAACCTCGTTAACCCACCGATAGAAGTATTCCCGGGAGTCCTTCAGGTAGTTCAGGTCATCCTGGGCAAATTCAGCATGGTGTGATTCAACGATCATGGAAAGTGCCCGGTACATCCAGTAAGCACTCTTCAGGTCCATGTTCAATTCCTTTGGTGTTTCCCGGTAGCTGACGTCAACATCATCGGCATTACCGAAGAATGGTACGTATGGGGTAAAGGTTGGAATTCCCCAGCTCATCCACATAATGGTTGAGGCTGCTTCTGGAAGATCTGGCCGTACTTGGAGAACATGGGAGTTCTGCGTCCGGTTTAACGAAATTGGCCGGAAGAGGTGACGAGTTTGTTCGTCGCCATCATGGCCCAGCGGATCATAAGGGGTGCCTTGGTAGTGACTACTCAAAACCTTTTGGACATCAACCAGGGTGATCTTCTTATTGGTCCGCATGATGAATGGCAAGTCGAAGTCTAGTGGATCCATGTCAATGCTTGGGTTCATCAACTTGTGGCCATACCATTGCCGTGGCGTGTTGTAGTGTTGATCAAAGACATCTGCCGTACCAAAAATGTGACGGAAATCCCAGCCATGCTTGTCTGGGTTCAGATTATTCTTGGCAACGAAGTCTTGAATGCCATCTGACCACATAAAGTTGTCGGGGTCGTCAAAGTTAACTTGTTGGATAGCAACCCGGTTACCAGTGACGGCGTAAGCATCATCCGGAATGCGTTCCGCAACCCAGTGGTGACCAGTAACAATTTCCATGTACCAGACATCGTTCTTGTCGGAGAAGATAACCCCATTACCTTCCGCAGAACCGTACTTCGCAATGAGGGAGCCTAAGTAACGAACCCCATCGCGGGCACTGTCAATAAATGGAAGGGTAGCCGCAACGATTAGGTCTTCGTTAATTCCAGATTCAGTGTTCAGGGGGTCGCAAGCCAGGACGCGTTCATTAGCGTAAACACTTTCGGTGGCACTCATACCGACATTCTTTTCGTTGAAGCCACTTTCGTCAAAGGTTCCTTCAGTCTTGTAATTAACGTTTGGTGTTCCTTGGTAACGATAGCCATCCGCTGGCCGGTCAACCACGCACTTGTTGAGGTATGCCTTTACCTGGTTAAGGTGGTTATGATAGGCCGGGTAAGTAACAAAACGGGTTGGATTTAGTGGCCCAAACGTGTCATCGTTCCGCGCAGCCATTGTTGAACCATCGATAGTTGCTTTCTTACCAACTAAAACAGTGGTACAAGCTGATAGATTTTTCTTCATTAAATTCAGAACCTTTCATTATATTGAACATTATTCTTACATTTATAGTTTAAGCTTGTTTAATTTGACGATCAACGGGCAAATTAACGCAGCTGTTTCACTAGCATTAGGATACCAATCCACCCTAAATTACATGCTAAGGCAAAAGCCATGATTAAGTAGATCGTCATCATAATTGCCATTAGTTTCATGTGAAACACCTGCGGATCCATTGCCATGGTCAGAACTAGTGTTACTAACAGGATCACGACAATTAACGTCCCCACACCCATTAGTGAGTTTTGAAAGTCAGCCCCACTGAGGTCAAACCCACCGACACTGATATTGAAGGTGAGAAATAGCCACAGCAATAGTCGCCACCAACTTATGGGGGCCGATCCCCATACGGGCAATGTCAGATCAACGAGAATAAAGGGACACAGCCAGTTAGTAACAATCCACAGCACCAACGTACACCCAAACAGGGGCGCAATCCCAATGAAAAAGTTACCCATCCGTTGGTACCAATTATGGTTGTTCCAGGCATGGTTGACCACGCCTAATCCGGTATCACTAGGGTCACGGGGATTAGGAATGTGGAGCAAGGTCACGTGGTTGATATGGTGACCAAAGATGACGGAAATGATTAGGTGGCTCAGTTCGTGGATGACTACACCAATACCACCAATCAAGGCTTGCGATCGTGGTCCCCATAGGTTAACAACCCGTTGCTTGGCTTGGCGACCAGTTAATGATAAACAGGTACCCAGGAGAGCGGGAACCAAAATGGCGTACAAGCCGATTTGCTCCAGGAAGAAGAGAAAGTTATTCATGCTGTTCAAGGTCAGCAAACTGGGCATGCACTAGCTTGGCAAGGCCATCAGCTTGTAGCTTGACGGAGCGACCAATCTTACCAGAGGACACGTAAATTTCACCCTGTTGGTGCGCAGTTTCTGAGATAAAGATGGGGAACTGGTGCTTTTCATAAATGCCGACAGGGGTATTGGCCCCATGAACGTACCCGGTTGTTTTGACCAGTTTCTTCAATGGAATCATGTCGACTTTCTTGTTACCAGAAACTTTAGCTAGCTTCTTTTCATCCAGGTGGGTGTCAATTGGGACAACCCCAACTAGTGGGCCGGTCACGTTTCCAGACAACACCAGCGTCTTGTAAATGTGGTGTTCATCGACTCCTGTATGGTCAACCGTCATTGTCCGCACATCGCCATCCTGGTGGGTAGGGAACTCAGCCTGCTCATACGGGATTTTATTTTTATCCAGAATTTGTTCGACTTGGGTCTTCTTTAACTTACCTTTTTTATTTTTCTTGCTCATTGTAAAAAGCTCCTTTTTACTCTGGGACGAACCAATTTATTTTAAAAAGGTCCCAATTTTAAATAGGTCTGTTATACTAATACTAGAATTAATAGAGAATAATTACTAGAGGGAGTACAAAACATGGCAGATTTAGTATACCGCTCCGTGATGCGTGATATAAAACAAAAGATTCTAGCAAATGAATATCAGGGGATGCGGTTACCAGATGAACGGAGCCTCAGTACTAGTTATCACGTTAGTCGGAGTTCTATTAAACGTGCTTTAGGCGTCCTCGCTCAGCAAGGGATTATCTTTAAGAAGCGGGGGTCTGGAACATTCATTAATCCCCTTTACCTTAAGAACCGTTCCTTATTCCGGTATGAAGGAAGCAACGTCGGGGTCACCGATAGTTTTAAATTTGGCGACCGCAAGCAAGGCATCCGGCTAATTGATTACCAAGTAGTCCCGGCCAGTAAAGACCTCCAGCAGGACCTGTTCCTTGATGATAATGACTTTGTTTACAAAATTCGGCGGCTACGGCTGGTTGACGATCAACCGTTCATGATTGAAACGGGCTATATCCCAATTAAGATTACCCCAACGCTGTCACCGGCGATTGTCAAAAGTTCTATTTTTAATTATCTCGAAAACGCCAAGGGTAAACGGGTTACTAAATCGTTTATGTCGATCAGTGTGGCACCATCTAAGATTGAGGACCAACGGCTGCTAAAGTTAAAGCCAAACGAACCAGTAGGCATTATGGAAGGGGTCTTCTTCCTCGACGATGGGACACCGTTTGAAGTATCCAACATGCGTGTGCATTATAAGTACATGAAGTACAGTACCTTCGTTAACCTTGATCAAGAATCTTAATATATTA
>CALVFC010000088.1 GCA_944326735.1 uncultured Limosilactobacillus sp.
CAAGAATTCATGATCATGCCAGTTGGTGCACCAACTGTTCGTGAAGCTATTCGTTGGGGTTCAGAAACTTTCCACGCATTGAAGAAGGAATTGGAAGATGCTGGTAAGGTAACTTCTGTTGGTGACGAAGGTGGATTTGCTCCAGACTTTGCTAACAACGAAGAACCATTCGAATACTTGATCAAGGCGATCAAGGATGCTGGTTACAAGCCAGGTAAGGACATCGCTATTGCCTTTGACGTGGCTGCTTCTGAACTTTGGAACGACGAAGACAAGAAGTACAAGCTTCGTTGGTCAACTGGTGAAGAATTCACTACTGATGAATTCATCGACTACCTGTCAGGCATCATTGAAAAGTACCCAGTAGTATCTGTTGAAGACCCAATTGACGAAAACAACTGGGACGACTGGGTAACCCTTACCAACAAGCTTGGTAAGAAGGTTCAATTAGTTGGTGACGACTTCTTCGTAACCAACACTGACTACCTGAAGAAGGGTATCAAGATGGGCGCTGCTAACTCAATCTTGATCAAGCTTAACCAAATCGGTACTTTGACTGAAACTGTTGAAGCTATCGAAATGGCTAAGGAAGCTGGTTACACTGCCATCGTTTCACACCGTTCTGGTGAAACTGAAGACACAACCATCGCTGACTTAGTTGTTGCTACTAACGCTGGACAAATCAAGACTGGTTCTATGAGCCGGACTGACCGTCTTGCTAAGTACAACCAATTAATGCGGATTGAAGATCAACTTGGCGACGTTGCTCAATACAAGGGTATTCATTCATTCTACAACTTGAGTGAACAAGCTCGTCAAGACATCGAAAATCGTTAATCTACTTGATTAACTAATAAAGAAAGGCTAGGAGTTCTTCCTAGCCTTTTTTGTATAGGCTGCAGGCTTACAATGCTTAAAATAATAAAGTTTAAACTGATTAAACAAACGAAAATTAAGCGTATTCATTAAAAACTAATGAGAATCGTCTTTATTTTTAAGATATTTTATAATATAATGCCTTTCAGAAATTGAATTGGAAGGGAATTGAACAACGTGAAGAATTCAGCACCAAAACTTAGACGTTCAATGACAGCCGGCCAAATGGAAATGATTTCGCTTGGTGGTGCCATTGGGGTTGGCTTATTCATGGGATCCACTTCCACTATTAAGTGGACAGGACCTTCTGTACTGCTGGCCTATGCTTTTGTTGGTTTGATTTTGTATATTGTCATGCGGGCGCTGGGGGAGATGATTTATGTTAACCCCGGTACTGGTTCATTTGCTGACTATGCTACCGAATATGTCCACCCCTTAGCGGGATACCTGGCCAAGTGGGCGAACGTGTTCGAATATATTGTTGTCGGGATGTCAGAAGTGGTTGCGGCCACTGAATACCTGAAATTTTGGTGGCCACACATGCATACCTGGATTGCCGGGATCGTGATTATTGTCTTCCTGGTCCTTGCTAACCTTGCCAGTGCCAAGGCCTATGGATCACTGGAGTTCTGGTTTGCAATGATCAAGGTGGTTACCATTATCTTCATGATCTTCCTGGGCTTCATGGTGATCCTCTTTGGCTTTGGGAACGGTGGTCATCCGACCGGATTTAGTAACTTGTGGGCCCACGGTGTATTCTTTACTGGTGGCGTTACAGGCTTCTTCTTCTCCATGTCAATCATTGTGGGTTCCTATGAAGGAATTGACATTCTGGGAATCTCAGCAGGGGAAGTTGCTAATCCACAAGAGGCAATCATTAAGTCCGTTAAGTCAGTCTTGTTCCGGATCTTAATCTTCTACGTGGGTGCCATCTTCGTTATTGTTACGATTTACCCTTGGAACAAGTTAAGTTCAGTGGGTTCACCATTTGTTTCCACCTTTGCTAAGGTGGGGATTACCGCGGCCGCATCGATTATTAACTTCGTTGTTTTGACGGCGGCATTGTCCGGTGCCAATTCCGGAATTTACAGTTCTAGTCGGATGCTCTTCAAATTATCACATGAAGGGGACGCCCCAAAGATCTTTGGTCGCCTGTCCAAGCGGATTGTTCCTGATGCGGCGATCTTGGGTATCTCTGGTGGAATCCTGATCGGTTTTATCATTGATATGATTTCTTCCGTATACAGTCATTCGACTTCTAACATGTTTGTGGTTGTCTTCTCATCCTCCGTATTACCAGGGATGATTCCATGGTTTGTTATTCTGCTGGCGGAACTGCGCTTTAGAAAGAATAATCCAGATTTGATGGCCAACCACCCATTCAAGTTGCCCCTTTACCCATTCTCTAATTACTTTGCCTTCATTATGTTGATCGTGATTGTTATCTTTATGTTCATCAATCCTGATACCCGGGTATCTGTAATTGTGGGGGCAGCGGTACTAATCATTGCAACGCTTGTGTACATGGTTCGTTACCGTCACGATTTGAAGAAAGAATATAATTAATAGTTAGTTAGGCGTGTCTGAAACCAGCTTTGGTCTCAGACACGCCTTTCTTTTGTGGTACAATAAGCTGTACTTGTTTGTAAAGAGAGGAGTTATCACAATTAAAATGGGAAAAGATGTCCTTATTAAACGTAATCGCCGTCGTACAGAATTATTCCGCGCCATTTTAATTGGATTATTGACTGGGCTGGTTGTTTCCACTTTCCGGTTGATTATTCAGCACCTATTACAAGTGGTAACTATCTCTTTTCATTACTTTCATTCACACCCAATGGGCCTCATTTGGTGGGCACTTGGAACAATTGTGGTGGCATTATTATTAGGTGCCCTAGCCCAACGCTACCCCAATATCAAGGGCTCGGGGATTCCCCAAGTGGAAGGCCAACTAAAGTCAGAATTTGAAGAAAAATGGTGGCCTGTCTTGTGGCGGAAGTACCTTGGCGGAATTATTGCTATTGGGTCGGGACTCTTTCTCGGTCGAGAAGGTCCATCGATTCAATTGGGTGCGACTGTCGGTCAAGGGGTTAGTGAAGTGACTAAGGCAGATGCCTTAAACCGCCGCATTGGGATTGCTTCCGGGGCGGCGGCTGGATTGGCAGCTGCCTTTAACGCGCCCATTGCCAGTACGATTTTTATTCTGGAAGAGGTTTATCATAATTTTTCGCCGTTGATTTGGTTAGCCACTTTTATCAGTTCCCTTTGCTCTAACCTGGTGTCAATGGAGTTCTTTGGACTACGACCAGTTCTCTATGTCCCTTATACTCATGATTTGCCAACGTATTTGTACTGGCACTTGATCGTGATGGGCTTAGTACTGGGTTTGTTGGGGCGCATTTACCAAATTGTAATTTTGCATTTGGACCAATGGACGGGAAAGCTGAAATGGCTAAATCCAGTGGCCTATCCAGTAGTCCCAATGTTACTAGTGATGCCCATTGCCTGGTATTTCCCCATTACTTTGGGTGGTGGGAATAGTTTAATTACTAAACTGCAGTTTTTGCCGTTCTCTTTGAGTCTGTTTGTGCTGTTATTTGTTCTCCGGTTCGTGTTCTCGATGATGTCCTATGGAACCCAATTACCAGGAGGTATCTTTTTACCGATTCTGACTCTGGGGGCCGTTTTAGGGGCTGTTTACTGTGCCGCAATGGTCCGCCTTGGGATCCTGCCGGCACGCTACCTGCCTAACTTTATTATCTATGCGATGGCCGGCTATTTTGCATGCATCAGTAAGGCCCCATTTACGGCTATTCTATTGATCACTGAAATGGTCGGTTCGCTAGACCACCTGATGCCATTGGCGCTAGTTGCGACGACCGCGTACCTAGTTGTGGATGCTTTGCATGGTCGACCGGTTTACAGTGCAATGTTTGATAATTTTATTGGTAAAAAGCACCAACGTTTAGGACATCAAGATACACTGACGGTGACCATTTATGCTGGTTCAGCGTTAGATGGTATCAAGGTAGCCGACTTTAAGTGGCCTGCTAACAGCATTGTGACGCTGGTTTATCGTGGTGAACAACAGATCGTCCCCAACGGTCAAACACTTTTGCAGGCCGGGGATACACTAGTGATTTCTGCCCATTGTGATGCCCAACGGAAGTTGCAGCAGTACCTAACCCGCGCTGCCCACGACGGGAAAGCCTAGCATTATCGCGGATCTTATGTTATTCTAGTTAAGATATAGTCGGCATTTAATAGGAGGATAAGTCCTTGTATAATACATTAATGACTTTGTTTTTAATTGATTGCGTGGTTTTAATTGCATGTGTAATGATGCAACCCGCTAAAAATGATAATGATGCAATGTCTGCCTTAACTGGTGGTGCCGGCGATCTCTTTTCCCGGCGGAAAGCGCGTGGATTTGAGGCCGTGATGCAAGTTGTTACAACAATTTGTGGTGTAATTTTCTTCGGCTTGGCATTAGCATTAGTTTACGTTTCATCACATTAGCTGAATTTGCCTCCTGCAGCACAATTACTCAGGGGGCCTTTTTATTATCTGAGGAGGAACACGGATGGAAGTTGTTTCAGGTCAACCATTTATTTTTACTGGTGGTCCCCAAGCGGTCATCCTTCTTCATTCATACACCAGTTCGAGTGCTGATGTTCGCTTGCTTGGTCGGGATCTTCAACGTGCCGGTTATACGGTTTATGCGCCAGTATTTGCTGGTCATGGTAAGGATCCACTGACGGTATTGCAGGATGGTAATCCGGACAAGTGGTGGGTCGATACGCAAACGGCAATTCAACGCATGAAGGACCAAGGAATGACCCAAATTGCCATCTTTGGCCTTTCACTGGGCGGTCTGCTAGCAACTAAAGCACTGGAAAATGACCATTCGTTAGCTGGCGGGGGCGTTTTCGCATCACCAGTGACTACCTGGGGACAATCGAACGTTCCCCAGTTTTTCCCTCAGTTAGCAGCGGATTATTATCGTCGGGCAGGTTTATCTCCAGATGATATTCAAGCTAAGTTATCAGTGATCAAGACTAAGTTACCTGCTCAGTTAGGTGCTATTCAAGCGATGACGAGGGATATTGATCAACATTTAAATGCTATTCACGGCTCGTTTTTTATTGCCCAGGGTGGCCGTGACCAGATGATCGATCCTCATTCGGGAGCACAACTTCAACAACGATTGACTGCTAATGGCGTGAACGTCGATTACCATTTTTACCCAGCGGCCGACCATGTTCTGACGGTTAATAACGCCCGTCGTCAACTTAGTACTGATGTTTTACAATATTTGAAACAAATTTTGAGGTAAGAAATGATATCAAATAACAAGTTAAAAGAGAAAATTAATTCCTATTTGACAGAAAATGCAGGAGTCAGCTTTTCTGCGGAGAAGGTGGCCCGAATTCTGGGGATGGATTCAGCTGACCAATTTACGCCGATTGTTCAGACCCTTGCTGAATTAGAACGCGAGAAAAAAGTTCAGGTCAATGATCGCGGTGAATTTGAAGCGGTCATAAAGCCAACAGAAATTATTGGTACTTTCCATGGTAACGATAAGGGCTTTGGTTTTGTTGACTATGATCCTGACCTGCCAGATATTTACATTAATCCGGATCACACAATGCACGCCCTCAACGGTGACCAAGTTGCTGTAAAAATCCTGCGGGCTGCTAAGCCTGGTAGTGATCAAGGACCTGAAGGACAAGTTACCCGGATTGCTGAACACAATTATGACAAGATCGTCGGCGAATTTAAGCAGGAAACTGTCGGCGACTATATTGGGGAAGTCCTATTAAAGGACAAGAAACTTTCTAACTACCGGTTCTTTGTTAATAATTTGGGACTGAAACCGATGGATGGCCAAGTGGTTACTGCAACGGTTGCCACTTATCCAGATGATGAATCACCCCAGGTCTTGACGGGTTCAGTCAATGAAGTCATTGGTAACCGGGATGAACCTGGGATCGACATCTTATCCGTCATTTACGCCCATGATGTGCCTCATGAATTTCCTAAAGAAGTCATGGATGAGGCGAACAAGATTCCATTGCATGTGCTGCCTGAGGAACGCCAAGGGCGGAAAGACATCACGGATCAACCATTAGTGACGATTGATGCCATCGAATCCAAAGACTTGGACGATGCCGTCGTTGCGTGGAAAATGGATAATGGCCACTATCATTTAGGGGTACACATTGCTGATGTTAGTCACTACGTAAAACCAGGTAGTGCGCTGGATGAAGAAGCCTTCAAACGGGGGACATCTGTTTACTTGACAGACCGGGTTGTGCCAATGCTGCCTAAACGTTTGTCGAATGGAATTTGCTCATTGAATCCAGGTGAAGACCGGCTTTCAATGAGTTGTGAAATGGAAATTGATGAACAGGGGCGGATTGTCAAGCACGCTATTTTCCCAAGTGTTATGCGTTCACATGCCCGGATGACCTACAAAGCTGTCAACGCTATTTTGGAAGCCCATGATCAGAAAACGATTGATC
>CALVFC010000089.1 GCA_944326735.1 uncultured Limosilactobacillus sp.
GCATCGTCAGTAACAATTAATTCCTTAAGGAATGCGATTACTTTACAACAATGGTTTGAGAAGAGTGCGCGTTATGTTTCTGGGTCTGTTAAGCGGATCAAGAAAATGGAATTATCACGGCGGACTCTTTCCGCTGGCGCCAACGTGGTCGTTGTTGATGACTTTATGAAGGGTGGGGGAACCCTGAATGGGATGAAGTCCCTGATTAAAGAATTTGATGCCCACTTGGTTGGAATGACCGTATTTGCAGAAGGGGAAGTCAGTGGTGAACGCCTGGTTGATAACTGTACTTCATTGATTAAGGTGAATGCGGTTGACGATCGGAATAAGACCATTTCTGCTCAGGCAGGGTCATTTATTGATACTGTATTTGGCAATAAGGAGAATTAAGTAAATAATGAAACGCAATGCAATTATTTTAGCAGCAGGTAAGGGAACGCGGATGCGCTCCAAGCTTTACAAAGTTTTGCACCAGGTTTGTGGCAAGACCATGGTCGAACATGTTGTCACCCAACTGGAAAAGACTGACATCGATAACATTATTACGATCGTCGGTTTTGGTGCGGAAACGGTTAAGAAGGTCCTTGGCAACCGGACCCAATTTGCCTTACAAAACCAACAACTGGGGACTGGTCATGCCGTAATGCAGGCACAAGACATCTTGGGGGATGTCGATGGTGAAACCATTGTTGTCTCTGGTGACACGCCACTATTTACGGCGGACACCTTTAATAAGCTGTTTGAATACCACGAACAACACCACGCTGCCGCCACGATCTTGACTTCTGTTGCTCCCGACCCAACGGGATATGGCCGGATCATCCGGAATGAAGTTGGAATTGTTGAACGGATTGTGGAACAAAAGGATGCTACTCCAGAAGAACAAGCCATCCACGAAATCAATACTGCTGTTTACTGCTTCAATAATAAGAAATTGTTTGCGGCTTTGAAGAAGATCAATAATGACAACGCGCAGGGTGAATACTACCTAACTGATGTTATTGAAATCATGAAGCACGATCACGAAGTTGTGACTGCTTACAAGATGGATGATTTTGACGAATCAATGGGAGTTAATGACCGGGTTGCATTGGCACGGGCAAACAAGTTAATGCGGCAACGGATTAACAACAAGTTAATGAAGTCTGGTGTCACCATGCTGGACCCAGAAACAACTTACATTGACGATGGCGTTGAAATTGGCCAAGACACCGTGATTGAAGGCGGCGTCGTTATCAAGGGCCACACCAAGATCGGTGCCGACTGCTACATTACTGCGCACTCACGGATCGTTGATTCCACTATTCACGACCATGTCACCATCACTTCTTCAACCTTGCAGGAAGCAGAAATGCATGAAGGCTCAGATATTGGTCCTAACAGTCACCTGCGTCCACAAGCAGAAATCGGTCCTAAGGTTCACATTGGTAACTTCTGTGAAGTCAAGAAGGCTTACATTGGTGAAGGAACCAAGGTTGGTCACTTAACGTACATTGGTAATGCCACCCTTGGCAAGAACATCAATGTTGGCTGTGGAGTGGTCTTCGTTAACTACGACGGCACTAACAAGCACCACACCAACGTTGGCGACCACGCCTTCATCGGTAGTAACAGTAACCTGGTTGCGCCAGTTAACCTGGCTGCTAATTCATTCATTGCTGCTGGTTCGACCATTACCGACAGCGTTGAAGAATATGACATGGCAATCGCTCGTGCTCGCCAGGTAAACAAGGAAAATTATGCTAAGAAATTGCCTTGGTAGCGATTACAATTTCTTGCTTTTTAGGTAACCAATCTATATGATTAAAGTGTATGTGGCGTAAACTGATCGTTAGTTTTCGCTAAACAATTGAATTATTCCAGCGGAGGATGCAATGAGTAATAATCGTTATTTTGACTCAAACTTGAAGATTTTTGCACTGAACTCAAACCGGCCATTAGCTGAAAAGATCGCTGAAGAAGTCGGCGTTGACTTGGGGAAGTTGTCCGTTGACCGTTTTAGCGATGGTGAAATTCAAATCAACATCGAAGAAAGTGTCCGTGGTGACAATGTCTACGTTATTCAATCCACGTCTGCACCAGTTAACGATAATCTGATGGAACTGTTGATTATGATTGATGCATTACGACGGGCAAGTGCCAAAACGATTAACGTGGTTATGCCATACTATGGTTATGCTCGCCAAGACCGGAAAGCACGGAGTCGAGAACCAATCACTGCCAAGTTAGTTGCCAAGATGCTTGAAGACTCGGGGGACGATCGGGTAATCGCCCTTGACCTTCACGCAGCCCAGATTCAAGGCTTCTTTGACATTCCAGTTGATCACTTGATGGGTGCTCCATTACTGGCGGAATACTTCATCAAGGAAGGCGTTGCTCAAGACGCTGTTGTGATTTCACCAGACCACGGTGGGGTTACACGTGCCCGGGCATTAGCTGAATTCTTGAAGTCACCGATCGCGATTATTGATAAGCGTCGTCCGCGTGCCAATGTTGCGCAAATTATGAACATCATTGGTGACGTTAAGGGTAAGAAATGTATTATGATTGATGATATGATTGATACTGCTGGTACGATTACCCTGGGGGCGCAAGCCTTAATTGATGCTGGCGCTAAGGAAGTTTACGCTTCTTGTACCCACGCTGTCCTGTCTGGTCCCGCCATTGAACGGTTAAAGAATTCTCCACTGAAGGAAGTTGTCGTAACTGATTCCATCCAGCTGCCAAAGGAAAAGCAAATTGACAAGATTAAGCAGGTTTCAGTTGCCCCATTAATTGGTTCTGCTATTAAGCGGATTAACGAGAATAAGCCCGTTAGTCCCCTCTTCAAGAAAGTCTTTAAGAGTGCGGAACTGTAAACTGAATAAAAGAGATAATCAAGGTTGTCCGCCAGTAAGTGGGCACCTTGATTTTTGCTATCGAGGACCTAACACTCGTTCAAAAAAGTTAATGAAAGTTTAAGATCTGAACAAAAATCACTGTCTAGTGGTCCACATGGTATAATATGACTGTACTTGAAGGAGGAAAAACTATGCAAACAAGTAAGTTCTTCAAACGTATTTCAGTCGGCACCGCTGCTTTAGCGATGGTCCTGGCGTTAGCTGGATGTGGCAACAGTCAATCATCAGTTAGTTCAACGAAGAGCTCATCATCTAGCGCACGTTCTTCTGAAAACGATTCGACGAAGGCGGTCCGGTCAGCTAACCGGTTAATCCGCAGCAATAACTTCCAAGATGCTTATGATAAGTTAAATCAAAGCAATAACCGGTCAAATGAAGCTAATAACTTAATGACCGACTTACAAAACTACATCAGTGCTAAGCAGGCTTATGATAACCAAGATTACCAAACCGCTTCTACTAAATTGAAGGAGCAAAAGTCCACCAGCACCGCAATGCGGGACGCTTATTCTGCTCTGCAAGCGAAGATCAATAAGAAGCAAGCTTCTACCAGCACCAGCAGTAGTTCAAAGACGGTGGCTAACCAAGCAGCTTCTGACCAAACTAGTGATAGTGTTGTTACCAGCTTTGCTAACAAGATGGGCTTCAGCGGTAGTCAAGGATACTCCATTACTCCAACTGAGGTTAATGGGCACGTCTACAAGTTCGAAGTACGGCAAAATAACAGTGATAACACCGTGGCAAGCTTGATTGGTATTTACCAGTACAACAGTCAAACCGGTGCCGTTACCAAGTTAAACTAAGTTAATACGAATAAAGGGCCAAGCGACATTTCGTCGCCTGGCCCTTTTCTATTGCCATCATTCTATTTGAGAACGTATTTTTCGATTGCCTTACCGACACCATCACTGTTGTTGTCATCAGTTACCACATCGGCGACCGCTAATGTTTCTGGGACCGAGTTGCCCATGGCGACCCCAATGCCGGCGTATTCAATCATGGAATTATCGTTTTGGGCGTTGCCGAGCGCCATTACTTCAGATTGCTTGATTCCGAGTTTTTCACTGAGGGCCTTAAGGGTACTTCCCTTGCTGGCCTTTGGATTGATAAATTCCAGATAAAAGTCTTCACTCCGAATGATCGTAAAACGTTTGTGGAATGAGTCGGGAAGAATTTCTTGAGCGTGGTCTAATTCGTCCTTGTTACCAAGCATCATTCCCTTAGCTAATACATACTGGTCTTGGGTATGGGCCATTTCATCAAGGGACCGAACACGCACGGGCATGCTGACCAGGTCGGACTCGTGGATGGTCCACGGGCTCAGGTCACGGTTAGTTGTGTAAATATAATCCCGCGATTCAATTTGTGACTTGATATCATTCTTGGTGCAGAAAGCCTGCCAATCGACGTAATCATCAAAACTAAAGGTATAGTTGATAATTACATCCTCATTTGTTGTTTGTGCTAGGGCCCCATTAAAACTAATTACATATTCATCTGACTGGTGGTTCAACCCTAAATCATCAAGGTAGTGGTTGACACCGGTCATTGGGCGGCCAGTGCAGAGGACGATTTTAACACCAGCCTGGTGGGCCTTGGCGATTGCTTTCATTGTTGCAGGGGTAATTTGCCGTTGGTCGTTAATGAGGGTCCGGTCAATATCGATTGCCACTAATTTGATTGCCATAGTTAATTATTCTCCTTTGGATCAATTAATTCGTTGTTCTTAATGTATGATTGGAATTCCGTGTAGATAGGTTCAAAAATCTCAATATTTTCATGCTTAGCCAACATTTCCTTTGGGAAGAAGAAGCGTTGATCACCAGCTTCTTTACCCGACACGCTCGCCACTAGCGTACTGATCTGTGATAGTTCAATGAGACTACCATCTGGTTGGATCAATTCAATTTGGGTTTGCGGGTTGGACGTTTGGGGATGGTAGGTGTCATACGGCAACTTAAAACTATCGTTGACGGCTGTATAGTAATCACTGTTGTAACCCACCGTCTGGATTAGCTTGGTGAGCTTGGGGATGAACTTCGCAGATTGCTTGTTATAGAGTGCGGACTTAAACGGCCGCCGGTTCAGGAAACGTTGTGCGAGGTCACTCAGAATCTTATCTTGAGAGTGTGTCCAATGGTTGAAGTAAGTGGTCAGTACGCCATCGTCCAAGGAAAGGTAGTCATCCAGGGTAAAGTGGTTATTGAAAAAGGGCATCAGCATGTAAGGAGTGAAGTCTGGCTGGAAGTCACTAGGGTGCTGATAAATGTATTTTGCCCGTTTAAGCAGGTGGTCCAGGATTACTTCCATAGACCGGGAAACGGGGTGGAAGTATATTTGCAGGTACATTTGGAGACGACTAATAATGTAGTCTTCGACCGCGTGCATTCCTGAAATATCAAACGCAATTCCGGACTTAATTGGCCGCATCATGAGGAGGACCCGGTCAAGGTCAAATTTTCCATAATTAGTGCCAGTGTAATAAGAGTCCCGTTGTAAGTAATCCATCCGGTCGGCATCCACCTGACTGGAAATCATTTGGACGACTTGAGGATTTTGGTAAGTATGGTCAATGACACTGGCGACCTGTTCAGGAAAGATGGGCGAAACCCGTTTCAAGATGCGGTTAACGTTTGTCCCTGGATTAGTAATTAATTCCCGGGTAATTTTTTCATGGTCAGTGTTAAAAATGTGCTCGAAAGTATGAGAATATGGTCCGTGGCCCAAGTCATGCAGTAAAGCGGCACAGAGCGCTACCGGTCGCTCACGGTCATCCCAAAGACCATCTCCCGACTGCAAAGAGGGGTAGTTTCGCTGGAACCGATTGCACATCCGACGGGTAATTTCATAAACACCTAGGCAGTGGCCAAAACGGGAATGTTCAGCACCATGGAAAGTAAGCGAAGTGGTCCCTAATTGCTTAATACGCCGCAGCCGCTGAAATTCGGGAGTGTTAATTAGGTCAAGAATGATCTGGTTATCAACGATGATTTGACCATGGATCGGGTCACGGAAGACCTTATCTTTGGGTAATTGTTCATCAGTGAAACTCACTAGGTGGTGCCTCCTTAGTTAATGCGTTCTTGCAATCGTTGCATGTAAGTAACCTGTTTAGCTAGCGATTCAATGAAGGGTGCCGACCACAGTAATTGATTAATATCAGCATCCTGGTTCGTGAACACGCCGGCTAACCGCTGCTCAGCATCCTGCATGGTGAGTGGTTGGTGAAGTAATTCTTCCACAGTCGTCATGGCAGTTGGCCAAACGTCGGGGAAGTTCCACTTGTTATCTTCATCTTGGAGACCGTGACTATAGAAATCACGGACAAGTTCACCCCGACTGGTTTGGTTGCCACAGACACTCAAATAGAGCATGACGACCGCACCGTTTTTGTTCCGCCGCTGGGCCATTCCGCCGATCTTTTGACCGTGCACACTAATGTCAAAGGTTCCGGG
>CALVFC010000090.1 GCA_944326735.1 uncultured Limosilactobacillus sp.
GTTGACAATTCTATTTTCCCTGGCATTGTTGACCAGCAATTAACCCGCGCCCGCCTTAACGAGTCCCCAAAATTGCGACTAATCCTCCCCTGTCAGACTTAAGTTTCATTAAGCCCGCGCTTAATCAGCAAACCTGGTTCAAACGTCAATTAGTCAAAATTTAAAATAAAAAAAGCCGCCCGCGGGCAGCTTTTGGTTAATTTGGTAAAGACTACTTAAGGGTAACAGTAGCACCAGCAGCTTCAAGCTTTTCCTTGATGTCGTTAGCTTCGTCTTCCTTAACGTCTTCCTTGATAGCTGAAGGAGCACCGTCAACAAGGTCCTTAGCATCCTTAAGGCCAACACCAGTGATGTCCTTAACAGCCTTGATAACCTTAACCTTAGCAGAACCTGCTTCAGTCAATTCGACAGTGAAGCTGTCCTTAGCAGCAGCGTCGCCACCAGCAGCACCTGCAGCTGCAACTGGAGCAGCAGCAGAAACGTCAAATTCGTCTTCGATAGCCTTAACCAAGTCGTTAAGGTCAGAGATTGATGCTTCCTTTAATGAAGCAATGATAGCATCCTTATCAAAAGCCATGTTTATTTCCTCCAATATTTAGGTAATTAATTTTGTATTGATAGTAAATGATAATACTACTATTATGCGGCTTCGTCTTCGCCCTTGTCGGCAACTGCCTTGACAGCACGTGCAATCTTCCGCATTGGATCTTGCAGTGCAGATGCAAGCATTGACAACAGGTCTTCGCGACTTGGCATAGTAGCGTATACGTTGATTTCATCGAGGGACTTGATTTCCTTTTCGATGAAGCCACCCTTGATTTCAAGAGCGTCGTGATCGTCAGCGAACTTCTTCAAGATCTTTGCTGGGGCAATTGGGTCTTCGTTTGAGAAGGCAACAGCAGTTGGGCCAACAAAAGTGCTCTTCAAGTCTTCGTAGTCGGTACCTTCAACGGCCCGGTCAAGAATCTTGTTCTTGATAACGGACATTTGAACACCGGCATCACGGAGTTGCTTACGTAAGTCAGTTACTTCGGCAACAGTTAAACCACGATAATCAACAACGATAGCTGATTCAGCAGCGTTAATCAAATCAACAGTTTGCTTAACGATTTCTGCCTTCTTAGCAATAGCTGCTTCACTCATGAATTTTCACCTCCTGCAATGTTGTTTGATTGGATTTATAAAAAAATCCCTATGACCGCAGACATAGAGAAGGAACTTTCATTTCTTCCTCGGCAGGCATTCGATTAAGGCTTTCGCCACCTGAGTCTTAGGCAGAGTCATATTTAATCAACGTTGATAGTGTACCATAAGCCGATGACTCTTGTAAAGGCCTATCTCCATTATTGCTGATAACGATCCAAAGTTAAGGGAGTCAAAAATAATAATTGCGATATTATCAATAATATATTCATTTCATTTAACTTAAGCGACCAAATACTATACAATAGTAAGCATTGTCAATGGAAGGAAGGGTTGAAATGAACACTGATCAATCAAATGGTCATATTCACCACACTTTACAAACCCGTCACCTATCAATGATTGCGTTAGGTGGCACGATTGGGACCGGGCTTTTCATTGCGTCCGGTTCCGCCATTACTACCGCGGGACCTGGTGGTAGTTTAATTGCCTACTTTATTATGGGAATTATGGTGTACTTTCTCATGACTAGTCTTGCTGAAATGGCGACTTATAATCCCCGGAGCGGTTCGTTTACCGAATACGCTACTCGTTACGTCGACCCAGCCCTCGGTTTTGCGATGGGCTGGAATTATTGGTTCTGTGGTGCGATTACGGTCGCCCTGGAATTATCAACGGTGGGCATTGTAATGAACTTTTGGTTTCCGCACGTTCCGTCGTGGATTTTTAGCATCGCCGCCTTTATTATTATTTTTACCATCAACTATTTCTCAGTCCGTACATATGGTGAAACAGAGTTCTGGCTAGCGCTCTTAAAAGTGGCCGCTGTCATTATCTTCGTTATCGTCGGGATTGCCGTTATTTTCGGTTGGCTAGGTGGCCATTCAGCGATTGGACTCAAAAACTTCACTTACAAGCAAGCACCATTTGTCCATGGGATTCCGGGAATTATCTCAGCATTTGTTGTCTCAGGATTCTCATTCCAGGGAACTGAAATGGTCGGAATTGCTGCCGGTGAATCAGCGGACCCCAAGCATAGTGTCCCAACAGCGATCCACGCCACTTTTTGGCGGATCCTCCTATTCTACATCTGCACGATTTTCGTAATTGCATGTATTCTTCCTTATACTAACAAGAACCTGTTGAGTTCAGATGTTACTGATATCATCAAGAGTCCATTCACATTGATTTTCCAGTATGCCGGTTTGCGCTATGCTGCTGGTATTATGAACTTCGTGATTCTAATTGCGGTGCTATCATCCGCAAACTCATGGCTTTATGCGATTACCAGAATTACTTATTCACAATCAATGGATGGCTTCCTGTGGAAACGACTCCGGCGGGTCAACCATCGTGGTGTCCCCATCGTTAGTTTCTTAGCCATGTCATTCCTTAGTTTGGCACTCTGGGCTCTCCAGTTTATCGGTCCAAACGTTTACAACTACCTTATTTCCGCTTCCAGTTTAGGTGGCTTTATGGAATGGCTCGGCATTGCCATCGCCCATTACCGGTTCCGCCGTGGCTTCATTAAACAAGGTCATACACTGGATGAACTTGATTACCACGCTAGTTTGTTCCCGTTTGGTCCAATCTTCGCATTTATCCTCTGTGTCCTCGTCATTGCTGGGCAAAATGTTGATGCCTTTGTTAAGCTTGATTGGTCGAACATCCTCATCACTTACATGAGTGTTCCCCTCTTTATCATTGTTTACCTGGGTTACAAATGGATTTGTCACTCACACTTAGTTCCCCTAACGGAAATGAAGTTAAAATAGGTTAAATAAACATGCGGTCTCACTATCCAAAGACAGTGAGACCGCATTATTTTTAAAGCAAAAAATCCAGGGTCCCTTTACGAGATCCTGGATTTTATGATTAAAGCTTAGTTGCTTAGAAGCTTTCCAAATCAAGCGTAACACTTGGCCCGAAAGTAGAAGCAATTGAAGCGTGTTGAATGTAAGTACCACGAACAGAAGCTGGACGGGACTTAACAACGATATCATCAATGGTCTTCAAGTTTTCAACTAACTTGTCAGTATCAAATGATACCTTACCAAATGGTACGGCAACGTTACCATCCCGGTCAGTCCGGTAAGTTACTTGACCAGACTTAGCATCGGAAACAGCCTTTGCAACGTCCATCGTAACAGTACCAGTCTTTGGGTTTGGCATTAAGCCCTTAGGTCCAAGAATCCGACCTAAACGACCAACAACTGGCATCATGTCAGGAGTGGCAATGGCAACATCAAAGTCTAACCAGCCATCTTGAATCTTTTCTGCCAAGTCGGTGTCACCAACAAAGTCAGCACCTGCTTCTTGAGCAGCCTTAGCGTTGTCACCCTTAGCAAAAACAATAACAGTTTGGTCCTTACCAGTTCCGTTTGGCAGAACGACAGCACCACGTAATTGTTGATCAGCTTGCTTGGTGTCAACGTTTAACTTAAATGCAACTTCAACGGTTGAGTCAAAGTTAGCGAAATCAATATCTTTTACTAATTGAACTGCGTCGTTAACAGCGTATTGCTTCTTGCTGTCAACCTTTTTAAGCGCATCTTGGTATTTCTTACCACGATTTTTAGCCATCTTGTGTTTTCCTCCTTGCAAATGTGGTCTAACGGAGTTAATACCTCCCACGGGGATATACTACTTTGATAGTATATCCGGTCTGCTAGTTAGCAATTAGCCTTCAACAGTGAAGCCCATGCTCCGTGCAGTACCTTCGATCATGCGCATAGCTGCTTCAACGTCAGCGGCGTTTAGATCTTGCATCTTAGTTTCGGCGATTTCCTTAACTTGTGCCTTGGTTACAGAAGCAACCTTGTTAGTGTTAGGTTCACCGGAACCGTGTTCAACACCAGCGGCCTTCTTCAGTAAGACAGCAGCAGGCGGCGTCTTAGTAATGAAGTCGAATGAACGGTCTTCATAAACGGTAATAACAACTGGAATCAGCATCCCACGTTGGTCTGCAGTCCGAGCGTTAAATTCCTTAGTGAAGCCCATAATGTTAATACCTGCTTGACCAAGTGCAGGACCTACTGGTGGAGCTGGTGTAGCAGCACCGGCAGGAATTTGCAACTTGACAACGTTAGCTACTTTCTTTGCCACGAGACAAAACCTCCTTAGTCCGTGTTGTGGTCATGATGAGGCAGTAAATTTACCTCTCCCACAGTATGTGAATAGCATACCCAAGTAAAATACCATACTCCGCCCTTATTTTCAAGGGTGAAGTTGATTAAGAACCTTATTCAACCGTGTCAATTTGATCGAAGCCCAGTTCAGCAGATGTCTCCCGACCAAACATTTCAACATTGACCTTTAACTTCATCTTTTCATGATCAACTTCGGTTACTTTACCAGTTAAGTTGGCGAATGGTCCAGCAATGACCTTCACACTATCACCGACATTTACGTCGATATCGTGTTGAACAGTCTTAACACCCATCCGCTTCATAATCCGATCTACTTCTTCAGGAAGAAGTGGGGTTGGCTTAGAACCACCACCGTGGGAACCTAAGAAGCCGGTAACGCCGGGCGTGTTCCGGGCAATGTACCAGGATTGGTCAGTCATTACCATTTGAACAAGCACATAACCAGGGAAAGTCTTTTCGACGATGTCCTTTGCTTGGCCATCCTTAACCTGGCGGACTTCATCTTCGGGAACAACTACTTGAAAGATGTAGTCTTGCATTCCCATTGATTGTGCCCGTGATTCCAAGTTACTCTTAACCCGGTTTTCATAGCCAGAGTATGTGTGCAGCACGTACCAGCGCTTTTCATTTGATTCCACGATGAATCCTCCTTAATTCAAATCGATCAAAATTTTGCCAAAATAAAAAAGCTCGCGTAATCCACGAAGCTCATCAGTGATAGTATAACAAATCGTTTTCTGTTTGACTACTAGTTAAACAAACAACTTCATTAGCATTTGAATGATCCAGTCAAACAATGCAAAGAATAAGACGAAGAAAATCGTCAGTGAAATAACAATCGTAGTATCACGTCGGTTTTCACGAGCAGTAGGCCATACTACTAAATGCATTTCATGATTAACGCTTTTAATAAAACGGAACAGATGCATAATTTCCTCCAAGCCTAACGGGTTTCCCGGTGAAGGGTATACCCGCCACAGTGTTTACAAAACTTTTTAATTTCTAATCGTTCTTGACGTTGAGGATTAGCGGTAATCGTGTAATTATGCGCACCGCACTTCGTACATTCCAATGCAACTTTCTTTTGGGACATACAATCACCTCCACACACATGATAGATTAGCATGAACGCACAAAAAAAGCAAAAACAGTCGTTTGACTATTTTTGCTCGTAACTATCTTTAGTCAAGTGCTAATCCAAAATTTGCATCGTTTTGATACGTAAACGATTGACTGCCGATTCAACCTTACGGCGGCTGCAGTTCAGTTGCGCACTAACTTGCGCTGGCGTTTGACCACTATTCAATAAGATCAGTACCTCACGCTCGAATGCCGAACAAGACCGAATCAGCTCTTGCAAGCAAAAATGACAATAACTAATCTCTTCCACCGTGTCATTCGTGCCATGAACAGCTAGTTCTTCTAAATAATCGCTTAAATCAAACAATGCATTTTGCGGAATCCGTTTGTTGGCTTGGCGATTCCGGCATAGGTCCAAGAGCCGGTGAGTCAGACTGCCCTTATAATAGCTTCCAAACTGATGGCAGTCTAATTGCGGATACATCTCCAATATCCTAAATAAAATAATAAACGCTTCTTGTTTCCAATCCGCATATTCAATCTCAGCTCCATAATGTTTACGCCAGACTTTCCTAATTAATGGTTCATATCTGACAAACAACTCCGTAAAGCTCTCTTCATCTCCCAATTGTGCTTGAAGCAACAATCTTTGGACGACCAACAGATCTTGAGGATCCGTTGGTATTTTTGGTTCAACGAATTTCATCGCTAAACCACCTTTCTCCTTAGATTTGGCTCCGACACACCCGTCTGATTGCAGTTATCGCAATCGCACAGCTACTAACTTAGTTAACGATCGTCAGTAGAAGGTGATTGCCCGTACGGCAGGCTCTCCTTTCCCACCGTCAGGAAAATTTGTCCCATCCTGGGCCCAGTCGAAATG
>CALVFC010000091.1 GCA_944326735.1 uncultured Limosilactobacillus sp.
TGACCCAGCCTGATCATCGGGTGGGCCGTAAGCATGTGTTAACTGCCTCCCCAGTGAAGCAGGCGGCGATTAAGCATGACATTCAGGTTCTGCAACCAGCTAAGTTAAGCGGCAGTGAAGAAATGCAAACCATTATTGATATGCAACCTGACCTGTTAATCACGGCTGCCTATGGTCAATTTTTACCGACTAAATTATTAAAGGCGGCCCATATCGCGGCGATCAACGTGCATGGTTCATTACTACCAAAGTACCGTGGGGGCGCTCCCGTTCAGTACTCCATTATTAATGGGGATAAAAAAACGGGAATTTCCATCATGTACATGGTCAAGAAGATGGATGCTGGGGATGTGATTTCCCAACGTGCCATTCCAATTACCAAGGATGACGATAACGGGACGATGTTCCACAAACTGAGTCTGCTTGGGCGCGACCTCCTGATGGACACCTTACCAGACTTGATTGCCGGCAATGTCCACCCAACGCCACAGGATCCTGAAAAGGTGACGTTCTCGCCTAATATTTCTAGTGACCAGGAACGGATTGATTACCGGATGCCAGCTGACCGGATCGATGACAAGGTCCGCGGTTTGCGCCCGGCACCAATCGGTAACATGATCATTGATGGCCTGCGTACCAAGATTTACGATGTTACGCCATTGGATGAGAAGACCGACCTGGAACCTGGTAAGGTCGTCCACTTAGGGAAACACCAACTAGTGCTTGCCGCGGGGGATGGCACAACATATCAAATTAATAAGCTCAAACCAGCCGGCAAACCAATGATGGACATCACTGCTTATCTCAACGGTCACCAAGACCTGCACGAAGGAGGACAAGCAGTTACCGATGACTAAATTTAACCCTACTAATGCCCGTGAGCTCGCCTTTTACGCTTTAGATAAGGTCCGCGCCTCACAGGCTTATTCTAATTTACAGGTGGATTCGCTACTAAAAAAACACCCCCTAATCTCTGCCGATCGCGGTCTGATGACAACGATTGTTTATGGAACCCTCCAGCACCAGCTGACGCTCCAGTACTGGTTGCAAGAAGTAACCAATCATCGCCAACTAGATTCTTGGGTGGAAACATTGTTGCTAACGGCCCTTTACCAATATCACTACTTGGAACGGGTTCCCAACTGGGCAGTCACTGACGAAACCATCAAAATTGCCAAGCGTCGCGGTAACCCCGGCATTCGCAAATTCGTTACCGGGGTCTTGCACGCCGCCTTACGGGTTGGCTGGCCAGACTTCTCCGCTATTCAATCGGATGCTAAGCGTTTATCAATTACGGCGAGTGTCCCTGAATGGCTGGTGACAGAGTTTATTAAAGAATATGGGCTTGATCAAACCGCCCAAATTCTGACCGCCATTAACGAACCAGCCCACGTTTCCGTCCGGGTTGATACGACTAACCTCAGTGTCAACGAGGCCCAAACGGCATTATCCCATGATGATGTCACGACGCACCTTAGTCCCATTGCTCCCGAATGTCTCGTTGTTGAATCCGGGGAAGTGGTCAATTCACCATTATTCCGTGATGGGCAGATTACTATTCAAGACGAAAGTGCCGCTCTCGCAGTGGATAGCATGAATGTTCAACCTGGCGACCGGATCCTCGATGCCTGCGCGGCTCCTGGTGGAAAAACGGTCCAGATTGCCGCCCGACTTTCGGCAACGGATTGTGGGGCAGTGGATGCACTGGACATCCACCAGCACAAGGTGCGCCTCATTGAGCGTAATGCAAAGCGTATGGGAGTTAGTGACCGGGTTCATGCCCACACCCTTGATGCCCGGCATGTCGGCCAGAAATTTGCTGATCAAACGTTTGACAAAATCCTGGTCGATGCCCCATGTAGTGGAATTGGCCTATTACGGCGGAAACCAGAGATCCGTTATACCAAGTCTCTTTCTGATAGTCAGCACCTGCACGAAATTCAGTTAGCAATTTTGAATGCTGTTGCCCCAAAAGTGAAAAAAGGCGGTATAATCACATATAGCACGTGTACAATTTTGCGGGAAGAAAACGATCATACGGTTGATCAGTTCCTGCAGGGGCACCCAGACTTTGCGCTGGTTAAAGCCTCTACAACACGCGCGGTTAAAGACGACCTGCACTCGGCAACATTAACAATTCTGCCGAGTGACTATGGTTCCGACGGCTTCTTCATCAGTAGCCTTCAGCGAAAATTGTAGAAGGGATTTACGTTAAGATGAAAATTGCTTATCAAACAGATATCGGTCAACAACGACACCAGAATCAAGATCGCGTCGCTTCTTTTGTTGACGCATCTGGTCATCAGTTGATGATCGTGGCCGACGGAATTGGTGGTAACCGGAGCGGCGATGTCGCCGCGGAAATGACGGTTGGTCACCTGGGTCGCCAATTTGAAGTGGCCTCACCAACTGCTCCCATGGAAGCAATTCGGTGGTTTGCACGTGAGGTCCAATTAATCAATGACGAAATTTTAAAAAAATCAAAAACAAACCCTAAATATCAGGAAATGGGCACGACGATGGTTGCTGCAATTGCCTTTGATGATGAATTAGTAGTGGCAAACATTGGTGACAGTCGTGGCTATTTGTTACACGATCAAACTTTTTCACAGGTAACGGTTGACCACTCATTGGTAAATGAATTAGTTAAGAGTGGCGATATCACTGCTGAAGAAGCGAAGAATTATCCGCAGAGTAACATTATTACCCGGGCAATCGGTGTTTCTAAAGATGCGCGGATTGAAGTTAACCGGTTTAAAGTTAAAGCCGGTGACCAGCTATTATTATGTTCAGACGGTCTTTCTAAAATGGTCTCTGACCAAGAAATTCAGACTGTTTTACAATCAAATATTGCGATGATGGAGAAGTGTCATCAGCTTATTGCTAAGGCCAATGATGCTGGTGGTCCGGATAATATAACTGTCCTGATTGGGTTTAAAGACGACCAGGAGGGTTAAATATGAATCCTGGATACAAAATTGGAAAAAGGTACAGGATTATTCGCACACTCGGTGAGGGTGGCATGGCGAATGTTTATTTGGCGCACGATGAAGTTCTTGATCGTGACGTTTCAGTTAAATTATTACGATTAGATTTACGGGACGACCCCAATACCCAGCGGCGCTTTGAACGGGAAGCAATGGCAGCAACCCAGTTAAACGACCCGCACATCGTTGGGGTTTATGATATTGGTGAAGAACATGGCATGCAGTTCATGGTCATGCAGTATGTGAAGGGAACCGATCTGAAAGCGTATATTAAGCAACACTTTCCGATTCCGCTACCCCAAGTAGTCGACATCATGGAACAGGTGCTGTCTGCTGTGGAAACGGCGCATGCGCATGGGATTATTCACCGTGATTTAAAACCGCAAAACATCTTAATTGATGAGAATAAAAATATTAAAATTACGGATTTTGGGATTGCCATCGCAGCATACCAAGATTCTTTGACGCAGACCAATACGTTGATGGGCTCTGTCCATTACCTGTCGCCTGAACAGGCACGGGGAAGTATGGCCACTAAACAATCAGATATTTACTCTTTAGGAATTATCCTTTACGAATTGCTAACGGGGACGGTACCGTTTGAAGGGGAAACGGCGGTATCAATTGCCCTAAAGCACTTTAGGGATGAGATTCCATCGGTTCGCAACAAGAACCGGGCTATTCCACAAGCTTTGGAAAACGTGGTCATTAAGGCCACTGCCAAGGATCCCGCTGACCGTTATGCTTCCGCTAAAGAAATGGCGGATGACTTGCGGACTAGTTTGGATCACAGCCGGGATAACGAACCGCGGCTGACCTTTAGTCATGACGATGATGGGGAAACCAAAGTGATTGAGCTCCACCATGACGCCAAACCGAGTAAGGAAGAACCAAAGAAGGACGAGTCGGATAAGAAACAGCCGAAGCGCTCTCACAAGGTTCCAATTGCTATTATTTCGGTTATCGTAGTGATTGCGGCGGTCTTCGGTGGCTGGTGGTACGCGGGCCGGACAGTTGTTACTCCGGATGTTGATGGTAAAAGTGCGACGCAGGCCGAGCGGGTCCTTAATGCCCACCACCTGCAAGTTGGTAAAATTACCCACCAGAACAGCAGTACATATGGCAAGAACCAGGTCATTTCTAGTTCACCCGATGCTTCGAGTAAGGCCCGGATTGGTAGCCGGGTTAACCTGGTCGTATCGTCTGGTGTTACCAAGTGGACGATGGCTGACTATGTTGGCAGTGACTATGATTCCGTCGCTTCTAATCTGCGTGACAAGGGCTTTAAAGTTGAAAAGAAAACCGTTTATTCCGACAAGGTTGAACCTGGTCAAATTATTAAGCAGAACTACGCCAAGGGGAAAGTAGTTAAAACGGCTAACCAGACCGTCCGTCTTAAAGTGTCCGCCGGGAAGAAACCAATTAAGATTCCTAACTTTAAGGGCCAAGACATCAGCGCAGTTCAAGACTTCGCTAACAAGAATAAGTTACAGTTAACGACGCAGGAAAAGAAGTCCAAGAAGGTCGCTGATAACCACGTCATTACGCAAGAACCAAAGGCCGGCTCTAAGCTGACCCATGGTGATACTTTGACGGTGACCGTGGCTAATTCTGGTAGTAATACCAAGGTTACGAATATCCAAATCAATATCCCATTTGATGGTAATGGTGGTAAGCAAGAAAACCGTGTACAGGTTTACATTAAGGATGCCCAACATAACCTGACGATGGAATACCAGGACATCACGATCAACCAGGAAACCACCATTAACGTGCCATTCACGTTACGGCGTGGCGAAATGGGTGCCTACCGAGTTGTCCGGAATGGTCGAACGATTATGAGTGCAACAAACATTACCGCTTAAAGTTGAGGTGTAAAGTGAAAACAGGAATTATCCAACAGTCATTAAGTGGCTTTTACGATATCTTAGCTGATGGTCAGATTTATCGAACCCGGGGCCGGGGTAATTTCCGGGCCCGCAAGATTAAACCCATTGTTGGTGACCGGGTAGAGTTTGAAGAGGGGTACCTCCTCAAAGTTTTGCCGCGGAAGAACCAACTGGTGCGGCCACCCGTTGCGAACGTTGATATTGCGGTCGTTGTCACGGCCGCCAAGCAGCCGGCCTTTTCCACGAACTTGTTAGACCGCCAGTTAATCGCGCTGGAAGCACAACAGATTGAGCCCATCATCTTTTTCTCGAAGACTGATTTATTGTCTGATGAAGAATATCAAGCATTGACGAAAACCGCCGCGGGCTATTCCGCAATTGGGTACCAGGTCTTGATTAACCAGGACCCATTTGCCCAGTCGTCGTTAGACCAGTTGACGGCCATGTTGAAGGGCCATATCGTGACGATGATGGGACAGACGGGTGCTGGAAAGTCCACTTTGTTGAACCACTTAGCACCTGATTTGCAGCTTGCCACTGGTGAAATCTCAACAGCTTTGAAGCGGGGACGTCATACCACCCGGAAGGTCAGTCTGCTGAACGTCAACGGGGCATGGATTGCTGATACACCTGGATTCTCGTCATACGAGACCTTTAATATGACGGTCAACGAGTTACCAGGTCTTTTCCCGGAAATGGTCAAGGCAAGTGCCAATTGTCGTTTCCGGGGATGCCTTCACCTGAAAGAACCCAACTGTGCCGTTAAAGAAGCAGTGGAAAATGGTATAATCATGAAGAGCCGTTATGAAAACTATGTTCAGTTTCATAACTTGATCGCTGCCCAAAAACCAAATTACAAGAAATGAGGAATTAGTTATGATTAAAGTTGCTCCATCAATTTTGAGTGCTGACTATGTCAACCTGCAACCTGACATTGAAAAGGTTGATAAGGCTGGTGCTGAATACCTCCACATTGATGTTATGGATGGTTCATTCGTTCCTAGTATTTCTTACGGACCAGGCTTCGTTAAGGCTATCCGGCCAATCACCAAGATGACGCTGGATTGCCACCTGATGGTCCAAAATCCTGAACACATTCTGCCCGCCTTTATCGACGCTGGTCCGGACATCATTGGTGTTCAAGTGGAAGCAACCCAGCATATTCACCGTGCTTTGCAAATTATTAAGAACGGTGGCGTCAAGGCAGAAGTGGTTATTAACCCTGGAACCCCAGTGGCCATGATTGAACCTGTCCTGCACATGGTTGACCAAGTCTTAGTTATGACTGTTAACCCTTGTTTCGGTGGGCAAAAGTTCCTTCCAGAAACGGTTGACAAGATTGCCCAATTGAATGAACTGAAGAAG
>CALVFC010000092.1 GCA_944326735.1 uncultured Limosilactobacillus sp.
ATATTAGAAGTGGGGATTGGTGGCCTATATGATTCCACGAATGTCATTATCCCCAAGGTGAGCGTTATTACTACGGTTGGCTGGGACCATATGAAGTACCTCGGTAACACTCTCGGGAAGATTGCCCATCAGAAGGCGGGAATTATCAAAGAACAAGTGCCCGTTGTAATTGGTAAATTGCCAGCTGAAGCTCACCAGGTCATTGTTGATGAGGCTGCTAACCTGAATGCCCCGGTATATGAAGAAGGGGTTAACTTCAGTGTACACAAGGCCAATCAGCATGCATTATTATCCCAAATTACATATGATGGAATTGAGCTGCATCATTTTAATGCGCGGCTCGGCTTACTCGGTGATTACCAAGTGGACAATGCGGCGGTAGCAATTACAGTCGTCCAATTGTTCATGGAACAGGCAAAATTGCCGCTGACCCCCGCTGACCTCAAAAAGTCGTTAGCAGCGACGACATGGCCAGGACGGATGGAAGTCGTTAGTGAAGAGCCAACGGTGATCCTCGATGGCGCGCATAATCTTCCGGGCGTCCAAGCGCTGGTTAATACTATTCATAATGACCTTGGTGATCGTGACGTTTATTTACTGGTCGCCATTTTGGCTGATAAGCAGTATGACCTGATGTTGGGTGAATTAGCTAGTCTTGGCAATGTTCATATTACGGTTACCAATTTCGCTGGCCCGAGTGCCAAACGGCCAAGTGCCGACCTTGATGCTGTTATTTCTGATATCCAGAGCCGGTATCCAATTCAATATGCTGAGCAATGGCAGCTCGGCTTGCAGTCAATTGCTACCCAACTGTCTGCTGACGATGTCCTAATTGTGACGGGATCGCTATACTTTATTTCTGACGTCCGTCATTTATTTAAAGATTAAAAGTGCAAAGAAACTCCTTTTTGCGTTCTTATTACTTAGAGAGCAAAAAGGAGTTTTAATCTATGAAATTAGGAAATGACCGGCAGTATGCCCGTTTAGTTCACACCATCTTGGCCAGCGCTAGTGATGAAGGGGCCAGCTTAGCAACTAATTTTCTCCAAAAGTTTCCCACGGCGAACGCTGTCAAAAACATGGATGATGAGGATTATGCCGAATGTAGCACTTGGCATCCCCAGATGAAGACCTTCCTTGACGCCATTCATTTAGGCCGCCTCATCCAATTGAGTCACCGCCCGCTATTGGGGCATGCTTTTTCAAGCTTTATTCTAAGTACGGAGATGATGGATTTCCTCGCTGACAGTGACCAGGAGACGGTCCTGCTGGTGGTCACTGATGTTCGTAATAATATTGTCGATATCCAGGAACTTTTTCGTGGTGGTCGCAGCGAGTGTCCATTATATCCCGAACGAGTCTTTCACCAGGCATTGAAAAAGTCAGCGGCGGGCCTCGCGGTTGTCCATAACCATCCTTCAGGCAACGTTGAGCCTTCCGCTCAGGACTTGGTGATGGCTAAACGGCTGAACAGGGGATGCAACATTCTGGGTCTTCAGTTCCTCGATTTCATGATTATTGGCCACGAAAGTTACTACAGCTGGCGTGAGAATCAGCGCCATTAGAGTTGATCAGGAGAAAGTATAAAGAAAGCTTAAATTTATAGTAAATTTGTTGGTCTTTTAAGGGCTAATTTTGTATAGTAATGTTCGTATGTCAGAAATGGCTATGGTATAATATGCACGATCAATTATTTAAACAACTTATTATGAAGGGAAGAAGCAGATTTGCTAGGAATCGGAGCCAAAAATCTGGGGATCGATTTAGGGACTGCTAACACAATCGTTTACGTCGAAGGTAAGGGAATTGTGTTACGTGAACCTTCAGTCGTCGCCCGGAACACTAAGACTAATAAAGTTATTTCCGTCGGTAAGGATGCTCGTGACATGATTGGACGGACACCAGGTAGCATTACCGCTATTCGTCCAATGAAGGACGGGGTCATTGCAGACTATGATACGACTGTTACGATGATGAAGTACTACATTGAAAAAGCCACAGGTTCAACTAATGGTAAGCCTTACGTAATGGTTTGTGTGCCAAGTGGGATTACTGAAGTTGAAAAGCGGGCCGTTATCGACGCTACCCGTGTTGCTGGTGCCCGTGATGCGTACGTTATCGAAGAACCATTCGCTGCCGCCATTGGTGCAGGATTACCTGTTATGGACCCAACCGGGAGCATGGTTGTTGACATTGGTGGTGGGACCACTGACGTTGCCACGATTTCCTTAGGTGGGATTGTTTCTAGTCGTTCAATTCGGATGGCCGGTGACAAGATGAATGATGCCATTGCTCAATACGTTCGTTCCAATATGAACCTGTTGATCGGTGAACGGACTGCTGAAAAGCTGAAGTGGGACATTGGTTCAGCTTCTCCTGAAGCAGCTGCTGAAATGGGAACTACCGAAGTGCGGGGCCGTGATCTCGTTACTGGTTTGCCAAAGACGATGGAAGTCTCTGCTAAGGATGTTTCTGAAGCATTGCAAGATGTCGTTAGTGAAATTATCGAAGCAATCAAGGGGACGTTGGAAGAAACTTCTCCAGAAATTGCTGCCGATGTTATCGATCACGGAATCGTCTTAACTGGTGGTGGTGCCCTATTGAAGCACTTGCCAGATGTTATTGCCGATGCTACTAAGGTTCCAGTATTCATTGCTAATGATCCATTGGACTGTGTTGCCATTGGTACCGGTGAATCGCTGAAGAGCATTGACGTAATGAAGAAAAAGTAGCATCAATTAAAACCATATCTATAACAGATGGGGCTGGTCGCAAAACGATTTGTTTTGTCTGGTCCTTTCTTTTTATTAGATATTGTGGAGGAATAGTATGCAGAAATTCTTTTCAAACCGACGATTAGTTATGGTGGTCATTATCCTGGTAATATGCTTTGGGTTAATGGCTGGTTCAGTTTCATTACGAAACCGTCGTTCCACACCTCCGCTGATTCAACAGTTTGGCAATGATATTGTTGGCTTTGCCGACGGAATTGTTGCCGTTCCAGCAAATGCCGTCGCCGATGGGATGAGCTCGGTCGGCCAGCTATTTAACACCTACTCAGAAAACCGGGCGTTGAAGCAACAAGTTACTGATCTTGCACAAACCAAGGTCCGGGACCAAACGTTGGCCCATGAAAATAAGCAGTTAAAGCAGGAATTAAAGTTAAATAAGAGCTTGACTGATTATAATACGGTGACCGCTGCTGTTTACATGCGGACGCCATCTGCTTGGCAAAAGCAACTGGTGATCAATAAGGGTGAATCGAACGGTATTAAGAAGAATATGCCGGTTATGAGCGGTAGCGGATTGATTGGTCGAATCGCAGAAGTCAATAAGACTAATAGTAAGGTCGAATTACTTAGTAATACCAATGACGCGTCAAACCGGTTTGCCATTACCTTGGACGCTAGTGGTAAGACCGTGAACGGTATTATTACCGGATATAATACTGCAAGCGGTGAATTAATCATGGGTCAGGTTACGTCGAAAGCCAAGATTAAAACTGGTACCAAAGTATCGACCAGTGGAATGGGTGGCGTGACACCAAAGGGCCTCTACGTTGGTAAAGTGAGCCGCGTCGGTAAGGATGACTACGGACTTGCTCAGAAGATTTATATTCGGCCAGCAGCCAATTTCAATGACATTAACATTGTAACTGTTGCTGAACCTGCTTAATCGAGGTGTTGAGAATGTATCGATTATCACGATTAAGATTTATTTTTCCGATTGGCCTGTTTTTGGCATTGTTCCTGGATGGGTCCCTTAGTAACCTCTGGGCGCGGTTGTACTTTGCTTATCCGTACTCAATGGTCAGTGAACTAGTAATCTTATGGCTGGTACTGTCCTATTTCTTCGAACAGGATATTACCATTCCGTTGATTCCATTTGCGATTGCTGCGGGCGCTGTATTTGACCTGTACTGTAGTGGCATATTGGGGTTAAACATTGTCCTATTCCCACTAATTGTAGAGCTAACCAAAGTGTTATCCCACTACTTTAGTCCGTCTTTCTTGACAATGATCATGATCTTTTTCGTTGACATTGTTGTTTTGATGACGTTAACTTACTGGGCATATTCATTAGTGGGTATTACCAGTATGGGAGTCGGTGATTTTCTCTTATTTAGTTTAACGCCGACGCTCGCCTTAAATTTAGTGTACTTTGTCATCTTCTACTGGCCGGTATCAGCGCTTTACCAGCACGCCTTAAATGATCAAAGAGTTTAAATTAAGTGTTGACAGATTAAAAAATAGAGTTTATTATCATAAACAATAATTAAAAAACGATGAGCAGACTAGTAAAGATTCTCACTTTTTCAGAGAGCCTGGGTTGATGGAAACAGGTAGGGTGGTTTTCTTGAATCACATCTGTTAGTTGGTTTTCTGAATACGGTAGGAAAATCCGGGGTCGCCCGTTACAGCGCAGAGTTTATCTTAATGAACTTGCTGAGGTCATTCTTGTGAAGGAATGACATTATGAGGTGGGACCGCGGAAACGCCCTCATAGCCGGAATGGTTATGAGGGCGTTTTTTATTAAGATAAACTTGATGAGGCAGTTGTCGTGAGGCAATTGTAAAATGAGGTGGAAACACGGTTTATTCGTCCTCTTGAGTGTCGTTGATGCTCAAGGGGATTTTTTAATAGGGAGGCTTTAAGATGTCATTAAATTATGTTTTTGAAATTTTGCCATCGCTTTTCCAGGGTGCTTGGCTTACCTTACAAATTTTCTTCTGGACGCTGGTTGCATCAATTCCACTGGGGATTGTCGTGAGTCTGGGCTTAACTTCAAAGATTCGCCCCTTACAATGGATTTTGGAAGTTTACGTTTGGCTGATGCGGGGGACACCATTACTACTGCAATTAATTTTCGTATTCTACGGTTTGCCAATTGTCGGCATTGTTTTCCAACGGTATGACGCCGCATTAGTTGCCTTTATTTTGAACTATGCTGCATACTTTGCCGAAATCTTCCGTGGTGGTTTTCAATCCGTTTCGGTTGGTCAATTTGAAGCGGCACGGGTGCTGCGTTTGAGTTACTGGCAAACAATTCGTAAGATTATCATTCCCCAAGTTGTGAAGATTGTTATCCCATCAATCGGTAATGAAGTTATTAACTTAGTTAAGGATTCTTCATTAGTTTACGTTATCGGTCTTGGTGATCTGCTGCGGGCTGGAAATGTGGCAACGTCACGGGATGTTACCTTGGTACCATTACTGTTAGTTGCTTTAATCTACCTGATCTTAGTTGGTATTTGCACATTAGTATTACGGCGCGTTGAAAAGCGTTACTCATACTTCAAGTAAGGAGGATTAGCCTATGTTAGAAGTTAAGAATTTGAAAAAGAGCTTTGGCGACCGGGTAATTTTGAACGGCGTCAACCTGACAGTAAATGATGACGAAATTCTTTGTATTGTTGGTCCTTCTGGTGCTGGTAAAACGACGTTACTGCGCTGCATTACGGGTCTGGAGACGCCAGACAGTGGTACCTTCTTAATGAACGGCCAACCATTTGATCCCCAGGGTACCAAGGATTCCGACCGGGTGATCGGGGTTGTCTTCCAGGACTTCAACTTGTTCCCTAATTTATCAGTGATGGATAATATTACCTTGGCGCCAACCATGGTTCTGAAAGAAAGTAAGAAGGATGCAGAGGCACAGGCAGTCCAATTATTAAGCGAACTGGGACTGTCTACGAAAGGCGATTTGTATCCATGGCAACTATCTGGTGGACAGAAACAACGGGTTGCCATTGCCCGGGCGTTAGCCATGAAGCCCAAGATCCTCTGTTATGATGAGCCAACCTCTGCATTGGATCCCAACTTACGGCAAGAGGTGGCAAAGATCATTCTGAATCTCAAGAAGAGTGGCATGACCCAGCTAGTAGTTACGCACGATTTGGACTTTGCTCAAGAAATTGCGGATAAATTATTGAAAGTCAAGCCAATCGACTAGGTTTAGCTGCTCATCAGGAGAGTGATAGAATGAAAAAACTTAAAAATTGGTTATTAATTTTAATCCTTATCGTCCCGGTCTTTGCGTTAGCTGGTTGCGAAAATGTTACTGAGCGTGCGAATACCCAAGATACCTGGCACCGAATTGAACGGCGTAAAAAGGTCATCGTCGGGCTGGATGATAGTTTCGTCCCAATGGGCTTCCGCCAGAAAAATGGTAAGCTGGTTGGTTATGACGTTGACTTG
>CALVFC010000093.1 GCA_944326735.1 uncultured Limosilactobacillus sp.
GGGCTACTCCACGTTTTCAAGGAACTAGTTGCTCAGGGGAACTCGTTAGTCGTCGTTGATCACAACATTGATATTATCGCTGCCGCTGACTGGATTATTGAGATTGGTCCCGGGTCCGGAGCTGAAGGTGGAAACATCATTGCCCAGGGGACCCCAGATCAGTTACGCCAGGCAAGTGACTCCCTCATTGGACCGTTCTTGAACGGCAAGGCGACGATTAAGGTGCGCCAAACGCAGCCTGTGCCAACGAAGACAAACACTGAAATCAAGATTAATCACTACTTTAACCTGGACAAGGTCGGGGTGAAGATCCCGACAAACCGGTTAACGGCAGTGACGGGCTTCTCCGGGGCTGGTAAGACTAGCCTAATTCTGGACTCGCTGGTTCCCGCCTTGCAACGGCAGGAACAGGGTGAGCCACTACCTAAGCAGGTCGATTCATTGACGACCTCCTTAGAGCACGTCGTTTCCGTCGATGCTACCCCGGTTGGTAAATCAACACGGTCAACGGTCGCCACTTACACGAGTATTATGGATAACTTACGGCGGTTATACGCCCGTCAACCATTGGCGAAGGAAAAGCATTATACGGCTTCATACTTCTCATATAACAATAAACAAGGGGCATGTCCTAACTGTGGCGGAACGGGAATCGTTACCCTTGATATCCAATACCTACCGGATATGCAGCAGACCTGTCCAGTATGCCAAGGAGACCGTTACAATGAGGATATCCAAAAGGTCCAATGGAATGGGCGTTCCATTGTTGACGTGTTGAACCTGGATGTTCGTCACGCCATCCCGGTCTTTGCGAAGGTCCCGAAGATTGAACGGGAATTGAAGCTCTTAGATGAGGTTGGCCTCGGCTACCTCCACCTGGGCGAAAGTACGCCGTCACTATCTGGTGGGGAAGCTCAGCGTTTGAAACTGGTTAAACACTTATCCCACCGGCAGGAAACAACCCTCTTTGTCTTTGATGAACCATCAGTCGGTTTGCACCCGCTGGATGTCCAAACCCTCTTGCAGGTTATGCAACGACTGATTGATAAAGGGGCCACCATCATCATGATTACCCACGATGTTAACTTAATGGTTAACGCTGACTATCTGATTGACATGGGACCCCGTGGCGGTAATAAGGGTGGCCAGATTGTTGCTAAAGGTCAGCCAGATGAGCTGGTTAAGCAGCCAACCAGTCTAACGACCCAGTACTTGGCAGAATTTGAACACCGCTTTGATTAATGAAAAAATCCACTAGCGTTGGTGCTAGTGGATTTTCTTTATTCAGCCAAATTAGCTTTGTGCTTCTTGTAAAATTTTCGCATGATGTAGTAGCAGCCAAAGATGATCAGAAGTGCAATGATGATGGGGATAAACCGCTTGAAGTCGCCCTTGAAGATTGCATCCCCTCCGAAAGCATACAGGAATGATGTTGGTGCCATCCCGACAAACAGCATTGCGAGGTAACGCCGCTGGTCAATGTGCATCTGAGAACTGGCGTAGTTAACGAGAATGCTGGGGATGAACGGAATCATGAACCCAATCGTCAACCCGATTAATGGGTGCTTTTGGTTCAATAACAGGTCCAGCATCCGTTGGCTCTTCATCCGCTTCGACACATCAATATGGTTCAGCAAACTAATGACCAAACAGTTCCCGCAAATGTTACCCAGCCAGTTGATCATGAAACCAATCCACGGCCCGTAACAGAGCCCAACGAAAATGCAGACAACGGAATTGGACATTCCCGGAATGGCATTAAAGAGGGCAACGAGCGCCAATAGAAGAATGGAGTTAAAGAGACCATGTTGTCGCATTAACGTGAGTAACTTTGCCCGTTCGCCGGGGACGGGGTGCAGTAACAGATGTATTTCGGCGTGGTAGTTATTCACGATAAAAGCAATCACAATCACCGACAACACGACCGCTAACGTGATTAGCCAGCCGCGACTGATTTTAGTTTTTCGATGTTTACTTGTCATTAAAAGTTAATCCTGCTTCCTTGAATAATTGGACCAGGGTGGCCCGTAATAACGGATCATGCGCGTACAGATAAGTTCCCTTAACACCGCGCTTAAAGAGGACGTTTAAGGAATTCATGATCATCCGCTTTTCCAAGGCAATGATTTCATCGGGGTCGGTCAGGTCAGCCCGCCGTTTAAACGCTTCAGAATCCGTATACTTATCTAAATTAACTTGTAATTTCATTGTATCAGGAATTTGACTGATTGGGGGACCAAGAATGATGCCAGAATAATTCAGATCAAATCCCTGGCACGTGTAAATAGAACCAACTTCATCGATCGTTTGGGGGAGCTCGGCCCACGGGGTCACAGTATAGTTATACTGGTCCCATGGCATTTTGAAATTACCCTCAACGATATAGTGCTTCCCACCATCAAGGGTGGAAGGGTAGCCGGATGTCGAGAGAATACGGGATAGGCCGACTTCCTTGTTCCGCTTCACAATTGCTTGTCGCATTGCCTCTGCATCATCATAAATGCGGAAGTCATAGTGGTCGCGAGCATTGGCAGGCAAGGGGATGAGCTCGTAGTCATCAGTGAAATGGTTAAACCAATTGATGAGATCATCACTAGCCGTCATTCTGAACTGGTGTTTCAGGTGGTATTCCTGGTGTGGATACTGGTGTGTGATTTTTTCCAATCGCTGGGGAGTCCACAGACTCTTCATCCGTAAGACCTGGTATTGGTCAAACACCAGAATCACGACTTTGGCCCGCTTGATAATCTCGACAAGCTGGTTGTCATGGTAAAAGTTATTGTAGTGGTCAGGTTTGGAGAGCAGTAAGTGCGCTTCATCAATGACCGCCACATCAATGTTCTTATTTTGTTTATCCAACTGGTTAATTAGGGAAGTGGGTCGGGCAAAGTCTTTCTTATAAAGGCTTTTAATGCCACCAGCAATTTCCCGGTAAACTTTTAAAATTTCGGGATGATTCACCACAAAGTAATTACTCGTTCCGTAAAGCGGCGACTGTTTATCGTGGCGGGCAGCAGTTTGAATTTGGTTGAATAGGTGTGACAGGACGACGCTTTTTCCGGTACCCGCATCTCCGTAGATTGTGTAAATTGCGGGGTGGTCGCCGGTCAAATGATCGAGGGTAAACGCCATAATTTGGTCAACAAGCTGCTGTTGTTCCGTGGTCAAATGTTTGAATGGTGAAAGCTTATTGGTTGCCTGATTTTCTTGACTAGTCATGTATTAATTGACCTCCATCTCAGACTAATCTTACTGGAGCGGGACGATTTCGTCAATTTGTCGTGGCCGTCAGATCACGAGAATTGGCGAAACGTGGTAAAATATAAACAGTGTTTTTCGTACCAGGCTCAAGCTGGTAAAAATTTTTGAAGGGGTGGCTGAGATGAATCGACATCCAGATTACTTATTAAACCGGGTAAACGAACCGGAAGATATTAAGAAAATGTCGTTGGATGAGTTGAAACAATTAGCAACGGAAATGCGCCAATTGGTCTTAGAACGTGATGCTGCAATTGGTGGGCACGTGGGTCCAAACTTAGGAATCATGGAAACAGCAATTGCGTACCACTACGTCTTTGACTCTCCACACGACAAGGTAGTTTGGGATGTCTCCCACCAATGCTATCCTCACAAGATGCTGACAGGACGGAAGCTGGGCTTCTTGGATCCTGACCACTATGAAGATATCAGTGGTTACACTTCACCAGAAGAAAGTGCGCACGACTTCTTTGAAATTGGTCACACCTCGACTTCAGTTTCCCTGGCAGTCGGTTTGGCGCAGGCGCGGGACTTGTTACACCCCGACTCCAAGGATAACATTGTCGCCGTGATTGGGGATGGATCCTTAAGTGGTGGTTTGGCTTTTGAAGGCTTTAACAATGCTGCTAAGTTAAATTCCAACCTGATCATTGTCGTCAATGATAACCAGATGGCCATTGATAAGGACCAGGGTGGTCTCTACAAGGGCCTGGCAAAGCTACGTGAATCAAATGGTGAAGATCCAAACAACATCTTTAAGTTCATGGGCTTTGACTATCGTTACATCGCCGACGGTAACGATCTGCAAACCATGATCAACGCCTTTAAGGATGTTAAGGACATCGACCACCCAATTGTATTGCACGTCAATACTCTCAAGGGTAAGGGCTATGAACCAGCGGTCAAAGATAAGATGAAGTGGCACTGGCAAGCACCATTTGATATCAAGACTGGTAAGAGTAAGGAAAAGCCAGCTGGTGAAAATTACTCTGATGCTATTTTAGATGAACTGGGTAAGCAAATTGATGCAGGTGAACCGGTAGTCGCTATTAACGCTGCTATTCCCGGTGTCTTCAATCTGAAGTCCTTCCAGAAGAAGTACCCAGACCGGTATTATGATGTCGGTATTGCTGAACAAGACTCCATCACGACGGCCGTTGCCATGGCTGAAGCGGGTGCTAAACCAGTGGTATTCCAAAACAGCACCTTCTTACAACGGGCATACGACCAATTGATCCATGACATGGCCCTCAACGATTCGCCAGTGGTTATGATTGTGCGTGGCGGGACGATTGCCTCTGGATCTGCTACCCACCAAGGGTCATTTGACATTTCCATGATTTCTGACCTGCCAAACATTGAGTACTTAGCCCCAACGAACTTGGAAGAAATGATCTCAATGCTGAAGTGGGCGTTGAAGCAACGGGAACAACCAGTTGTTATTCGCCAACCAGAAAAGGAATTGATTCACGGTACTCCTAGTCAAGATGACTACAGTCACATTAAGTATGATGTTGCTCACCAAGGTAGCGAGGTTGCCATCATGGCTGTTGGTGACTTCTGGCAATTAGGGGTCGAAGTGCGTGACCAGTTGCAAAAGAAGTTAAACATCGACGCCACGCTAGTTAATCCAAAGTCCGTAACCGGCATTGATCCGAACTACCTGCATCACTTATCAGAAAATCATGATATCGTGGTCACTTTGGAAGACGGTAATGTCTCTGGTGGCTTTGGTGAAACTATTGCCCGTTACTATGGACCAAAGGATACCAAGGTATTGAACTTCGGGGCACCGCGTGAATTCGCGGATAATGTTCCATTAGATGTCATGTACGAATGGTACCACCTGACCCCAGAACAAATCGTTGACGATATTGAGAAAGTCTTACATTCACTGTAAAGAGGAAGCCGATCATGACAAGCTTTGGTGCTTGTTACTGACCGGCTTTTGATTTTATCTGTACCAAAAAAGTGCAAAAGAGCTAACTTCTTCGTTTTTATGTATTAGACCCACAAAATAGCGAAGGAGTTTTTTTATGTCCAAACGAGTTAGTAAAATTAGGTCACAGCTAGGAATTACATCAGCTACCGTCCTCATGACGTTAGCGGTTGGCAGCAACTGCTTGGTAGCTCCAATTCAGGCGTCTACGGTTGACGATAATAACGTCAGAACAAGTATTGCGGCGGAGAAAGAAACGCAAACGGTCACTCGCAAGATTATTGTGGCGGATCCTCACTTTGAGCAACCACAAGTCCACGTGCAAACAGTTGAGTTTGAAAAGGAAGGTAATAAGTGGCGGCCGACAACCAGCAATTTTCTGCCACCGTTTTTTCCGGTTCAGTATGAAAATTACAAACTCAGTCAGACCGCCGTTAAGCCGCTCGTGGTGTCCCCCGGTGAGTCAATCCCGGACGTCAATATTACATATCGGCAGGTGGACCTAAGCCATGCGGTTGTTCAAGGGAACTTGAGCGTAGTTGCTGAAGATACAGATGGCGGGAAAACAATTCATATAAATGTTAGCAGTAAGCCCGGAGAGTGGGTTGACTTCCCACCAGCGCCAGCCGGATATGAATACATGTGTGATCATCCGGATAAAATTTATATTTCAAGGAATGGGGTGCAATACGTATATTTGCCCGTGAAGAAGCTGGCTGATCATGCACAAGACAAAGTTGAGACTAGACGAGTGACCCGAAAGGTAGTCTTTAAACTGCCATCAGGTGACCAAGAAGTGGTTCAGGAAGCGTACGCCAAAAGAACGGTAACTACTTCAGCCAATGGAAAGTATCGCCAAGTTTCACCTTGGCAGATCGATTCCTTACCAGTTAT
>CALVFC010000094.1 GCA_944326735.1 uncultured Limosilactobacillus sp.
ACTTTTTGAAGGATCAGAAGGTTAAATATCATTTTCTGGTTGGTAACAAATACGCTACCTTGACCGGAGATACGAAGTTTTTGGGGACTAAGATTCGGTTCGCCATTAATTTCATTCCTGAACGGACATCGAAGGGCAATGTTTTATTAACGGCGAAGGGATTATCCGTGGGTCGTCTTAACATCCCCATCAAGTTCGTAATGGGCTACATTGCCAAAAATTACAACATCCCCAAGTGGGTTTCCATCAATGCCAAGAAAAAGACCGTCTTACTGGACTTAAACCGCTACAGCAAGCATCGCCAATTAAAGTACTCCGCCCAAGAAATTAATATGGCGAAGGGGGAGTTCCGGTTCTTGATTACGGTACCGTCAAAATAACAGGAAGGAGTAAATCTCATGGCAGTTAGAATGAGTTTCTATCATTACCTCATGACCCAACGCAATCCCAATAGTGCCAACGAGGTAGAACAATTTGCAAATAATGCATTTTTCGATTCAGCTTTCCCCAAACAATCACAAGATTTTGAGGAGATTTCCAAGTACCTGGAAGAAAATGCTGATTACCTACCTTCGATGACCATTTTTGATGCCGCCTGGCAAAAGTATCAAGATGCAATGAATTAAGTAAGGAGGATTAACATGGCTGTAATACAGTGGTTCCCTGGCCATATGGCTAAAGCACTCCGTCAGATTCGTGAGCAGATGCCGTTGGTTGATATTGTTTTTGAATTGGTTGATGCGCGGGTTCCCTATTCGTCGCAAAATCCGGAAGTTGCGCGCGCAGCTGGTGAAAAACCACGGCTATTGATTATGACGAAGACGGACCTAGCTGACCAAGCGCGTTTGAATGAATGGAAGCAGTTTTTCAAGCAGCATAATCAGCCTGTACTGGCATTAGATTCACGACGGAACAGTGTTGGTAAACAGGTTACCGCGCTTAGTAAGACGATTTTGCACGATAAACTAGTCGCTGAGCAGGAAAAGGGAATGAAGAAGCGTCCAATTCGCGCAATGTGTGTAGGAGTGCCAAATGTTGGTAAGTCCACATTACTGAACCACCTGGTTAAGAAAAATGTTGCGCAAACGGGAAACCGCCCGGGGGTAACAACCGGTCAGCAATGGTTGCGTTCTTCAGCCGAACTAGAACTGCTGGATACGCCTGGTGTCCTGTGGCCCAAATTCGCCAGCCAAAAGCAGGGGACAATGCTAGCATTAACGGGAGCCATTAAGGATAGTCTTTTCGCCAAGGATGATGTGGCCCTGTTTGCTTTGGCATATCTTCGTCAGCAACAGCCAGAAATGTTAAAAAAGCGGTATCGGTTAACGGATGCTGATTTGTCTTCGGAAGTCGGTAATCCGGACCTCTTGTTAACGATTACCCAAAAGATGGGCTTTCGTGATGATTATGACCGGGCAAGTGAGCGCTTGATCTTCGACTTGCGGAAGGGAAAGCTGGGACCAATTACCCTGGAAGTACCAGCTGATCTAAATGAGGATGGCATTAATGAATAAAATGACAATTGCGGAAATCAAACGGCAACTAGCGACGATCACTGACCCGACCGCTGCCCTCATTAGTGCGTTAAAAGAAGATCCACGGAAAGGTGTACAACAGGCATTAAAGCAGTGGCAGCGCCGGTTAAAAGCCCGGCAAGTTGCTTTACAGGCCTTTCACCAGCGTTTTAAATTTGAGAATTATTATTGGCGTCACGGTTGTCGGTATGTTGCCGGGATGGATGAAGTTGGTCGTGGGCCATTAGCGGGACCAGTCGTCACCTGCGCGGTGATTTTAGATAACTCGTTTGATTTGGTGGGTGTTACGGACTCTAAGCAACTAACCCGGCATGAACGGGAAGAACTCTACCTGCAAATTGTGAATGAAGCCGTCGAAGTTAGTATCGCCGTGAATGATCGTGAGAAAATTGATCAGCTCAATATATATGCGGCCACTCAAGATGCCATGATGCGAAGTGTGCGGTCGTTGCACCATCGTCCTGACCACCTGATTGTTGATGCAGTGCCGTTACCTGAACTGGCAGTTCCCCAGACGACCCTTATCAAGGGTGACCAAAAGAGTATTTCCGTGGCTGCGGCCAGCATCGTGGCAAAGGAATACCGTGACCACCTAATGCGTGATTATGACCGGATTTACCCTGGATATGGCTTTGCTGAAAATATGGGTTACGGAACAAAACAACACTTGGCCGGCCTAAAAAGGTTGGGGGCGTGTCCCATTCATCGCCGCTCTTTTAGTCCCGTCCAAGAATATCTAAACTAAATCGAATGCTCAATTTATCAATTGGGCATTTTTTCGTGCAAACATCGCTATTCCTCCGTTTATATATACTGGAGGGATTAACTGATGTTAACAATTAGAGAATTTTTACTACGCCTGGCATTGTGTCCAGGCCTGGGGCCAGTTAGTAAGTATAAGATCTGGCTGCTCGCCCGTTACAATTGGGCATTTAATGATATTAGCCTGATTATGGAAGACGACCGTTTGAATAAGCAGGCCACGCGCGCCCTGCGCGAACACTGGCATAGTCGAGCATTGACCGCCAAGGTTGAACACAACTTACAGCAATCTTTTATTACGATTGTCGACGCCGACTACCCACAACAATTACGAGAAATTTACTGTCCGCCCCTGGTCCTCTTTTATGCTGGTCAGCGTGCACTGCTAACTGGGCAAATGCTGGGCGTGGTTGGTGCTCGCCAAATGACATCCTATGGTGCAGGAGTATTACGTGGTATTTTGCCCACAATGGTGGCGCATAATCTGACGGTTGTCAGTGGCCTGGCAGCTGGCGTTGATGGTCTCAGTCACCAATTAGCGTTGGAAAATCACGGTAAAACAGTTGCGGTAGTTGGGTGTGGCTTAGACCTCGTTTATCCCCGCCAGCACAAAAAATTGCAGGCGCAGGTGGTACGGCATGGCCTGGTTCTTTCGGAGTACGGACTAGGCGAAGCGCCCCTGGCATTTCACTTCCCAGAGCGCAACCGGATTATTGCTGGATTATCCGAAACCGTCTTAGTCGTGGAGGCGCGGCGGCGATCGGGTAGCCTAATTACTGGCAACTTAGCATTGGATGAAAACCGCAACGTTTGTGCTATCCCAGGTAGAATTGACGCCCCGTATTCGATGGGGTGTAATGACTTAATTAAAGCGGGGGCCACACCCGTTCATAATGCTGATGACTTACTGGCAGAATTTAGGAGCTTGAACTGATCTTTCTTGCATTCTGGTTGAAATTCGATTACAATCTAAACTCGATCTCAGTGGACTAGTTGACATCCCTGGGTGAAATGGACTAATAATAGAAGAGAATAATGACTAGATATCTTTATCTAGGTCAAAAAGTAATTCAGTAAGGAGCCAATTGAATGGCAACCAGTACTAAAAAAGCAACTAAACGAAAGACAACTCGGCGGCGTGCCAAGCCGAAGAAAAAACTAGTAATTGTGGAATCACCTTCGAAGGCAAAGACAATCGGTCGTTTCCTCGGCCGTTCATACAAAGTTGTTGCCAGCCTCGGCCACGTTCGTGATCTACCGAAGAGTCGGATGGGGGTTGATATTGAGAATAATTATCAACCGGACTACATTTCGATTCGTGGTAAGGGTGACGTTATCAAAGAACTACGGAAGGATGCTAAGAATGCGAAGGCCGTTTACCTGGCATCAGACCCCGATCGTGAAGGGGAAGCGATCGCATGGCATGTTTCCAATATTCTGAAATTAGATGATAATGATAAGAACCGGGTTACCTTTAACGAAATCACAAAGGATGCTGTTAAAGAAGCCTTTAAAGAACCACGCTCTATTAACATGGACCTGGTGGACGCTCAGCAAGCACGGCGGGTGTTAGACCGGCTTGTGGGGTACTCGATTAGCCCGATTCTGTGGAAGAAGGTTAAGCGGGGATTATCAGCAGGTCGTGTCCAATCAGTGGCACTAAACCTGATTATTCAACGGGAAAACGAAATTCGTAATTTCAAACCCGAAGAATATTGGACGATCGATGCGACCTTCCAACAAGGAAAGGATAAGTTTAAGGCGACTTTCTATGGTCAAAACGGCAAGAAGGTAGCTCTGCACAACAACCAAGATGTCCAAAAGATCTTGCAAAAGGTTGATAAGAAACAGGACTTTGAGATTACTAAGGTTGTTCGTCGTGAACGGAAGCGGCAACCACAGCCTCCTTATACCACTTCCACAATGCAACAGGATGCGAACCGGCGTTTAAACTTCCGGACCCGGAAGACGATGATGGCCGCGCAGATGTTGTATGAAGGAATTGATATTAAGCAAGGGTCCCCAGTTGGCTTAATTACGTATATGCGGACCGACTCAACGCGGATTGCCTCCATTGCCAAGCATGAGGCTTCCAAGTTTATTCACGAAAAGTATGGTGGCGAATATGCGGCCATTAAACCGGTTAAGGGTAAGCTTCCTGAAGGGGCGCAGGATGCCCACGAAGCCATTCGGCCGACTTCTGTTTACCGGACCCCGGCAGCGATGAAGCAGTATTTGACTAATGACCAGTACAAGTTGTACAGCTTAATTTGGTCGCGGTTTGTTGCTAGCCAAATGACGCCAGAAATCATTGACACCATGAATGTTAACTTGGAACAGAATGGTGTGGACTTCCGGGCAAATGGTTCTAAGGTCAAGTTTGCTGGGTTTACGAAGGTTTATAAGCGCGGTAAGGAACAGGATAACCTGTTGCCTGATTTACAGGAAGGCGAACAAGCACGGATGATTAGTGATGATCCGGCGCAACACTTTACCCAACCACCGGCCCGTTATACTGAAGCGGCCTTAATTAAAACCCTTGAAGAAAAGGGGGTTGGTCGGCCTTCAACGTATGCCCCAACGTTGGATACGATTCAGCGGCGGTATTACGTCCGGCTAGTTGCCCGGCACTTTGAACCAACTGAACTTGGTGAAATTGTCAATAAAATTATCGTCAAGCAATTTCCTGATATTGTAAACGTCAAGTTCACGGCGGATGTCGAAGGTGAGTTGGACCAGGTTGAAGAAGGTAAACGTGACTGGGTCAAAGTCGTGGATAGCTTCTACAAGCCATTCTCAAAGGAAGTCTCAGCAGCCGAAAACGCTGTTGCTAAGATTGAAATGAAAGATGAACTCGCTGGTGTGGATTGTGACATCTGTGGGGCTCCAATGGTTGTCAAAATGGGCCGGTATGGAAAATTCTATGCTTGCTCTCGTTTCCCTAACTGTCGGAATACTAAAGCCATCGTTCACGATACCGGTGTTACCTGTCCCAAGTGTGGTAAGGGAACCGTTGTCGAACGTAAATCGAAGAAGAACAGAACTTTCTATGGGTGTTCTCGTTACCCTGACTGTGACTTTGTTTCCTGGAATCGGCCAATTGGACGGAATTGTCCAAAGGATGGCCACTTCCTGGTAGTAAAGAAGGTTAAGGGCGGTACACAGGTTGTTTGTCCAAATGGGGACTATGAAGAAGCACCCCAGAAGTAAAATTTTGTTAGGAAATTTTTACTAAATTTTACTATTTAACTAATTTAATTTAGCTCTCTAATCTGCTATGATGCGGTTAGAGAGCTTTTTTAGGAGGCGCTGCATTGTGATTACATTACAAAATGATCAATTAAAAGTGGCTATCAATGAGTTGGGTGCTCAATTGCACAGTATTCAACGGCTTGATCATCAAATCGAATATTTGTGGCAGGGTGATCCTGCTTCTTGGAATCGCCAGGCTCCGATCCTATTCCCATTTGTGGGGCGGTTAAAGGATGACCAATACCAATTTAATGGTCAAACCTATCACCAAACCCAACATGGTTTTGCTCGTGACCGGCAGTTTGCGGTCCTTGATCAAACCGCCACTTACGTATTGTTAGAACAACATGACGATGATGAAACGCGGCAGGCATTTCCATTTGCCTACTCGTTACGTGTTAAGTATGAATTAACTGGTGACCAATTGGCTGTCACCTATTCAGTGACTAACCCAGATGCGGACCAATCATTGATTTATGCGATTGGGGCTCACCCAGGCTTCAATATGCCGCTATCAGCTAATGGTCACTTTGACCA
>CALVFC010000095.1 GCA_944326735.1 uncultured Limosilactobacillus sp.
AAATCATGTTTCTGAATCTCAACACCTTGGTAGAAAATACGAATGACTTTACCATCAGTAGTCGGTTTAATTTCAACCTCTTTTCCGATATAATTAGGGGAAACAGAGTATTGATGGTTTTGAAACCTAATCATTGAATCTTGAGACACTTTTCTAGTTTGGACGCTGTCAAAGTATCTCACGAGATCGTGGTTGAGAGGCCTGAGATGCTCTTTTTCTTTTGCCCATAATTCAATTGGCTTTTGATTATTACCTTGTGATTTCTCGTGATTGAGCCGTTCGGCTAATCGGTTAACGATGTCATTCAAGTCATTAATAGTACTGAATTCTCCATCATAAGGTTTTAATCGGCTCATTGTTCTGGCTAATGCTTCAACGCAACCTTTGGTTTGCGGCCTAAACGGGCGACAGGCAATTGGATGAAAACAAGCGTCATGACTAAATGACAGAAAGCGTTCGTTGAATTTATGATGATGAAAATCACTTAATTTATGGTCAACGACAGTTGACATATTATCAAACCAAATTTCCTTAGGAACTCCACCCGTAGTTCTAAAAGCCTCAAATAAGCATTTGAACAAGGTGTCTTGTTTCTGATCTAACGTTAGTTTTAAGAATTTGAATTTTGAATAAGGTAAAACATACAGGAAAATACTGAAGGTATGTGGTACACCATTTTGGTCAGTCATTGTAATATGTTCTTTCCAATCGACCTGAGCACTCAATCCAATCGTATGCTCAACTCTAATCGTTGCTTTTTTAGTTTGTGTTTTACGAAAGCGACGACAATATTCTTTAACGATGGTGTATTTACCAGTGAAGCCTTTTTCAACGATAAAGTCATAAATTGATCTAGCAGAACATCCAGCTGTGTATTTATCTTCAATGAGATCTTGATATCCATCCAATTTACTGCGGCGTTTTCGTTGCTTTTTAACTGTTGTTTCACCACTCAATGCTCGTAAATAAGCAGCTTTTACAGTTCGTGGATCCACACCATATTGTCGCGCTATCGCCGAATAGTTTGGTTTTAGTTTCTCTACCACAAAATATCTCATCCTTTCGTAAACGTCTTTTCGCATACTCGTCACTCCCTCAAAGAATTGATAAAGTGAGTATACAAAAAATGTAGGAAAACCGACAATTTTAAACCGCCGATTTCCTACATTTTATAACCGCCCTTTACAGAGCCTTCTTTCATTTAGAAAGGACTTAAGTTTTAGTTATTAGCATTAGGATCAATCCATTTTAATGATGCTGAGTAGGTCAGATTAATCGGATCACCATACTTAGCACCCTGGTTAGCAGCCTGGATATCCTTAGTCGTCAACCAGTATTCGTAATGATACTGATTGCCATCCGCCGTCGTATAGACCTTATCACCAATCAAGGCTCCGGTTTTACCGAAAACTCCTGGTAAGCTATCAGCAAGCTCTTTAAAGGTCTGATTACTAATCACGGTTCCCTTTTCACCAGTTAATATTTTGGCTACGGTCTGCTGGATCTTAGCTAACTCTACATCAGGAACACTTTCATCCTTTTGCAATGGATCGGTAATCGTTACCCCATCTACTCCCCAAACTTCGCTAAGTTTAGCATTAACCTGTGAAGTAGTTAATTGATCATCACTAGGGTTCTTTACCAACACTGCCCGGTAATTAACATTCAATGGCATTCCATATTCAGCGCCCTGATTCAGAGCCAGGAAGTTATTTAACTTGTCACTTGTATTATCACCAACAAGCCAGAATTCATAGTGGTATTGATTTCCCAATGCATCGGTATAGTTGGCACTATCAAACCCATCCTGTAGATTATTAAAAAGTGCTACTAGGGAACTCTGACTAATTGGGGTCCCAACGATTCCGTTTAAATATTGTTGTCCTTCCTGAGTAAGGACTTGGTCAATACTCAGGGTATTTCCCACACGCAACGGATTATTTAACGCAATTCCAGCATTGTCTACCGCAGTAAGTTGCGCCATAAATGGCGAAGTAACGTTAGCTGCTGATTGATAACCACGTAAGAATCCGCTGTACATCTTCAATGATTGAAGAGGGTATCCATTATCATCAAAGAACGTGTTGTTATCCCAAGAGGAGCCACCAGATGCAGGTTTACCTTCCCACATGATCTTGCTATCTGGATAGTAGCCACGACTATTAATTGAAGCCCAGCCGGTTCCAGCAACGTCACCCATCAGCTTGTTGTATTCCCAGTTATCCCAACCAGCTCTTACCGGAATCCATGTTGGTTCCCAGTAGAAGACACCAAGCCCATTGTCACTACTCAGAACAGCCTTATAGGCATCGGCCAATTCATCAACTTGACCTTGTGGACTAACTGGGTATAAGCCATCCGGAACAGAACTAATGTTGTTAGGTGAACCATCGGCGTTTTGTAAGGTAAATGGCCAACCGGTTTCTGCAATGATAAATTTCTTACCATACTTATCCTTCGCCATTTTTTCAATATTAACGATATTAGTTGGATTATTATTCCAGGTTCCCCAGAATGGGTAATATGAAGAAGCAAGGACATCGTAATCAACATCATGTGACTTCATTGCCCTCATAATCGCATCATAACGATCATAGTCAGGCGTTTCGATATGGATTGCCAGCTGGGTCGTCGGACTCTCCTCACGAAAGGCCCTGGAAATAGACCGCAAGTAACCAGTTAAGCGAGCAGAGTCAGTTGGATTAGTCCAAACAGTCCAATCTCGCCGTAAGCCCAGGAATCCAGCAGTAATTTCGTTCCCCATTTGGGCCATATCGATGTTGACACCAGCCTTATTGAAGTCGTTAGCGATCTTCTTGGTGTACAGGTACAGCTCCTCATTGAGATCGTTGTCATTAAGATTGAACCATTGCTTTGGCCGCAATTGAACCGCTGGATCTGCCCAAAAGTCTGAGTAGTGCAGTGCTAAAAGAACCTTCATCCCGTGCTGTTCGGCTTCTTTGGCAATCTCTAAGACAGTGGCTTCATCATCATTACCACCACCATACGTTAACCCTTGGGCATTATATGGATCAACCCACATCCGTAACCGAACGTAGTTAACCCCCGCATCTGCCAGGACCTGAATTAAATCAGCTGGTTGACCATTAAAGTCATAGAATTGAACACCATTCTTAATTAGGGCCAGGTAACTTGAAATATCAACTCCGCGAATAGTGTCTTCCTTCATCACATCAATTGGTTCAATATTAACACTATCATAGCGGGCACCGGATTCTGTCCCCTTTTGGTAAGCAAGTTCAATCTCAGACTCGGTTTTCTTGCTAGCTGGAGTTTCATTAATTGCAGGTGCATCAGTACCAATTTCAGGACCGTAGATTAACGTAGCTGTATAGTTAGTCTTCAGCTGATCACCGTACTTAACTCCTTTATTTAAGGCTAAGAAGTTTGCCAGTTTGTCATCAGCTGACTGCCCTGCTAGCCAGAATTGATAGTGGTAAGCGTTATCGCCGTTATAGTAGTTACGCGTTCCTTCTATCCCTGTGGTATTGCCCGGTAAGCCCGCGAAGATTGTTTTCAAAACTTCCTGACTAATTGGAGTACCGGTGACACCACTCAGTAAGGTCGGGCTAACCTTGCTTAAGACATCCCCAAGATCAGTAGCATTAACAATGTCGCCCTTGTTGAGGCCACCCAATACGTCAACATTTACCCCATTATTCTTAAACGTATCAGAAATAATTGCACTCAACCGCGAAGTAGCATCGTGAACTGTTGATTCACCTGGTTGGAACAGAATAATACCGATCCGATTCTTATCAGCATCATAGCCAACCCCTAAGACTACATTATTTAAATTGCCGTTTGGAAGCTTATCAAGAAACTCCTGTGACAATTCATTAACGTCTAGATTATCAAGCGTTGTAGTGACTAAGGATGTAGCAATAACCTTCCCAGTCAATAAATCATTTTTCTCAAGTAATGACTCAATCACCGTATTGTTATTATCGGCGTCTCCCTGCGCTAATAATTGGGCAGTGTCGTGAAGTGCCAATTCTTGGTAATCGTGGTCTTGGTTGGTCCAATCAGCTAGAACGGTATTATTACGTTGCTGGCTAATCAATTGAGCAATCTTATCAGCAACTCCAGCACGAATCGCACGACTGGCATTTGCGACCATGCCATCTGCATTGGTGCGTAGCGTTAGCCCGTTAACATTAAGTTCATGGTTAGCAATCGGTTGACCATTCTCTCCTAAGTAGTACAAATCATTATTGATCCACTGCCAACCAGTGGCTAGTTCCCAAATCTTTTGGTCATTAAAGTGGTACCAGTTACCGTTAATCTGGTGCCAACCAGCCAATGCCCAAGCATTCGTCGGGTCAAAGTAGTACCAGTTATTATCAAGCCATTGCCAACCAGTCAGTGCCCAAGCATTATCATGGTCAAAATAGTACCGGTTATCATTAATTGTTTGCCAGCCAGTAACAGCCCAGGCATTTTCTGGATCAAAGTAATACCAGTTACCGGCTTGAGTCTTCATCCAACCCTTCTGTGCCCACACATTTGTTGGATCAAAGTAGTACCAATTATTATTGATTCGCTGCCAATTTTTCAATGCCCAAGCATTATCATGGTCAAAATAATACCAGTTATTATTGATCCGCTGCCAACCAGTTTCAGCCCAAGCATTTTCTGGATCAAAGTAATACCAGTTACCGGCTTGAGTAAGTAACCAGCCTTTCTGTGCCCAAGCATTCTGTTGGTCGAAGTAATACCAATTATTGTTGATCCGTTGCCAGCCAGTAAATGCCCAAGCATTCTGCCGGTCAAAGTAGTACCAATTATTATTGATCCGCTGCCAGTCAGTTGCTGCCCGGCCATCCTGCTGAAAGTAATACCAGCGACCATTAATGTAATGCCAGTCTGTATATGCCGCACCATCATCTTGACCGCCAAAGCCATACCATTGGCGATTGATTACTTGCCAACCGGTCTGCATTGCGCCGAAGGTCCCATCGTGAGAAGGGTTCAAGTAATAATACTTATTATTAATTGACTGTAACCCTGATTGCATTTGGCCATTAGCTGGATTGAAGTAGTACCAACTGCCCAAGCGTTGCCAGCCAGTACTTGCTGTCCCCTGATTATTAAAGTAGTACCAACTACCATTCCGTTGACCCCAACCAGGACGACCTGTCGGTAAGCTTGCTGTCGCAGCAACTGCCTCCCGTTGAGTCAGTGTTGCCTGCTGGTCAGAATTATTTTCAGCTGCAGGTGTTGTGGTAGTTGATACCGTCTGCTCCACCTTACGTGACTGATTATTTGTCTGAGCACTAGTAGTAGACTGGTCGTTCGTATTAGTGGCCTGATTATTCTGGGCACTAGTACCCTGCGGTGCCGTGACACTTTGCTCCACCGTTTGAGTCTGCGACGAAGTATCGTCGGCATGGATTATGCCCGTCATAGCTGTTAGTCCGGCCAGAATGGCGACTGTAGCAATCGCCGCAGTACACCACTGTTTGCCCGCCTTATACAACTTATAATGCTTTTTTATTGACATAATCATCCTCCAAAAATATTAATATCAGCATTTTACTAACATATTCATTATACTCTTGTCAAGAGCGTGAAAAAACGGTTCTAATTAATAACAAAATTTAAATACATCTACATATTTATTTTGTACGGCTAATGAAAAAAGCCTCACCCCAAGGCAAGGCTTTTTATTAAACTTCACGATCCCATTCATCCAAGCCGTAAGTCTTAATCAGGTTATTAAGGCTAGTTGTATAGCTTGGTGCGGTGGCATAACCATCAAGACGAATCTTATTAGTAACATCCTGATAATTACGGTCCCATAATAAATTATGATAACGTGGATTCTGTGCCAAGAAGCGTCCGTGATCTACAATACTTTCATAGTTATTATCATAACGGCGGAAAGCAGCGTTGATGTAGTAATAACCACCATTACCATATTCAGCTGTTCGCATAACAATTGACTGGCCGTTATAACTTCCCTTAATTCCAAAAAGATTATGACCGGTAGTTGTTAATTTCGACTGACCCCAGGCACTTTCCAAAATAGCCTGTGCCGCCGTCAACGAAGGCAAGAC
>CALVFC010000096.1 GCA_944326735.1 uncultured Limosilactobacillus sp.
ATAATTTGGTTACCACTTTTTTAGCGTTACTAGAATTGACTAAGCACCAAGCAGTGACGGTTTATCAAGAAACATTATTCGGACCAATTATCGTAACGGAGGGACCACATGGTGAAGAATTCCGCACCAAGCAACTTAGCACAAATTGAAGGACTACTCTTTATCGCGGGTGATGAGGGAATAACGTTAGGCGATTTAGCAAAGATCACTGGCTTTATGAAGCCCGCCATTGTGGGGATGATCGACCAGTTGACGACCAAGTATGCTGATGATCCTAATAGTGCCCTTGTCGTCTTAAAGAGTGCCGAGACGTACCGTTTGGCAACTAAACATTCTTTGTCGCCAGTGATCAAACGCTACTTTGAAGTACCGTTGACGATGCCGTTGACCAAAGCATTACTGGAAGTGCTCGCCATTGTGGCCTACCGGCAGCCGATTACCCGGTTGGAGATTGACGACATCCGGGGCGTTCAAAGCTCTGGTTCCTTGCAGAAATTGATGGCTCGGGGGTTGATTGATACTCACGGTCGATTGGATGCGCCGGGGCGGCCATTCTTATACGTTACGACAGAGGCGTTTCTGAATTACTTTGGGATGACCACCATTAAGGACTTACCACCGCTTGCCAAACAGGAAGACCTTGATCTTGATCAAATGAACGGGGATCTGTTCTTAGAAGCATTACAAGCACGACAGAAACAACAGGAGGCAGATAATGGAAAGACTACAAAAAGTAATGGCTGAAGCCGGTGTGGCATCGCGGCGGGCTTCTGAAAAACTAATTGCTGGTGGTCATGTTAAGGTGAACGGTCATGTTGTTACTGAGATGGGCGTTAAGGTGACGGCTCATGATCAAGTCGCGGTTGATGATGTGCCAATCAGCCGGGAGGCCCACGTTTATTACCTACTGAATAAGCCACGATCAGTTATTACCAGCGCTCATGATGATAAGGGCCGGCGCACCGTCGTCGATATTCTCCATGATGGTGGCGTTGATGAACGGGTGTACCCGGTAGGACGGTTGGACTACGATACGACGGGAATTCTGCTGTTGACGAATGACGGGGAACTAGCTAATCGTTTGATGCACCCTAAGTTCGAAGTTGATAAGGAATACATCGCTAAAGTAAAGGGAATTGTCAAAAACGATGATCTTCGCCAGTTGCGGTTAGGGGTAATGGTCGACGGTCACAAAACTAAGAAGGCTAAAACGAAGCTCCTTGAGGTGGACCGTGATCACCAAACTAGTCGGGTCCGGTTAACGATTCACGAAGGGCATTACCACCAAGTTAAGCGGATGTTTAAGGCAATTGGTCATCCCGTAATTAAACTTCATCGCGAGAGTTATGGCCCGTTAGGACTTCAGGGATTGCAATCAGGTGAGTTCCGTGAGCTTCGCGAAGAAGAAGTTAAGTTGCTGAAGAGGATCTAAATTGAAATGTTTGACATCCTTTGTGAACGGTACGTATAATGAATTCGTACAAAAAAATATTTTGAGGTGTCTTCAAGGTCGGGTGTAATTCCCAACCGGCGGTATAGCCCGCAACCCGCGACAGCGGTGGATCTGGTTAAATTCCAGGGCCGACAGTATAGTCTGGTATATAGAAGATTTCTACAATACGTTTTTAAAGCCTTGGCCCCCGTGTCAGGGCTTTTGCTTTTGAAGGCAATCTCGCTTTGGAGGTTGTTTATTATGTCAAGTTCTCGTCAGCAGATTCAACGGATGGTTGGAATTGCCTGTTTAAGTGCATTAGCGTTTATTCTAATGCTCTTCGAATTTCCCATCTTACCAATTGCCCCATATTTGAAGATGGATTTTTCTGATCTCCCGGTGTTAATTGGTGGTTACATCTACGGACCCGTTGGTGGTATCCTCATCGCCTTTTTGAAGTGTTTGATTCACGCTTTGATTCGTGGCTTTTCCGCAGGCGAATTAGTGGGTGTCTTGGGTAACTTTATGTCCTCATTAGCGCTGTTATTACCATTTTGTTGGGTTTGGCGCCGTCACTCACAATGGTCCGCTAAGAAACAACTATGGGTTGGTGGCATTAGCGCCACTGTATGTCTGGTTGTGGTAATGGCATTACTTAATTGGTGGGTCCTTACCCCACTGTACATGGCATTATGGAACTGGAAATCAACGTTACCAATCCCAGAATTAATTGCGCTGGCCGTGGTACCATTCAACCTAATCAAGGGCATTGCCGTCTCAGTTGTCTTTGGCTTAATTGCTGCTCGATTGAGTAATTGGCTTAAGGTTCATCAGCAAGCTTAATCATTTCAGGTGGTTAACTGCTTTAACAGCAGTTAGCCATTTTTTATTTAAAAAATGCAAAAATCACCAAAAGGGCGTTTATAATTAATAGGTTAGGAATTAGGATTATGAAATACTTACTAAATTTTTTTGATGAACATCAATCCCGCCGGATTAAGGTAGTTGAGAACACTTTGACCAACCGGCGGACGGTATCAAACCTATTTTGGGCCCAACAGTACGGGATTTTGCATTGGACAGGGGCTGATCGTCCCCTAGATCGTGAACAATTCGAAAGAGACTTGCGAGACCTTGCTGATCAGGGCTTCTTAACGTTAGCTAACGACCAGGCTCAATTAACGAGCCAGGGAGTTGTGGAACAAGAAGAACTGCATGACCATTGCTACCGACCATCATTCTATAGCTGGTACTGGTTGGGCAATGTCAATAAGATTGAAGAGCGCTTACTATTGGCTATTCAGGTGGTGTCGGAGCTTACCCATCATCAACGACGGTACGTTCCGGTCAGTGATTCTACGTACCAGTTACAGTGGATTCGCAACTGGTTGTATCGCGAATTGCGGCGGACCCCCCAATTAAACCAGGAGTTGTTAAAGGAGTTGCTGATTGTCGGCAATGCCCTTGCCAGTCAAGATCAACGGGCGGCCAACCTTTTTAGCTACATGATGGTTGGTTTTCAATCAGCGGGCTGGACATTAAATGATGCCAGTCAGGCACTACACACCGAATTAATTGAGACCCAGTTTATTAAAACGGATATTATGCTTGCTGTCGGTGCCTTTGCGGCCAACAGTCAGGGGATTCTTCACCGTTTATTAGCTGACTTATTAAGAAATAGTCCATTGAGCGGGAGTGTTGAACGGACGATGACCCTGTTTAAGCGGGGGACAACGATCACTAAAATTGCTCAATTACGTCGGCTAAAAGTTAATACGGTGCGAGAACACCTGTTAGAGGCCGCAATTGTTGAACCAGATAGTTATCCATGGCGAGAGTTAATTCCTGAAGCGGTCCGTCAACGATTGAAGGACCAGTATGGCCAGTTAATCGCCAGTGATTGGCGATTTAGTGGTGATGCTGGCGATAGCGAGCAGTTCTTTTATTTTCGTCTGTATCAGATTATTCAAGGAGGCCAACATGACAGTTGACAATCAACAACTTTATCGTGTTTTAAAACAGCGGATTGGCTTTGATGACTTTCGTGATGGTCAGTTGGAGACGATTCATTCGATTGTGGCTGGTGAGAATGTCCTGGCAGTTTTGCCAACTGGTGGGGGCAAGTCACTGTTGTACCAGTTGCCGGCGTACATTATTAACCGTCCCGTTTTGGTTGTTTCACCGCTCCTATCGTTAATGCAGGACCAAATTAATCGTCTCCGGTTACTAGGTGAAAAACGGTTATTACAATTATCTGGCGAATTGCAGGGACGGCAACGCACCCAAGCCCTCAGTCAATTGGCTAACTATCGTTTTATTTTCGCTTCTCCGGAAATTTTGGCTAATCCAGTGGTTAATCGGGCACTACGACAAGTGCAGTGGGGGATGATGGTGATTGATGAAGCCCATTGTATTTCTCAATGGGGCCCCGACTTTCGTCCGGAATATTTATTGCTGGCAAAAATTCACCAGCAGCTCCAGCAACCACCGCTACTGATGGTCACGGCAACTGCTACTCCGCCCGTGCGTCAGGATATTATTCGTAAAATGGGTTTATTACCCGCCAATGTTCATCAGGTTATCCGGTCAGTTAACCGGCATAACATTTTCTTAGCTGTTGAGCGCTTCCAGAATGATCAGGATAAAATGACGCGGTTGAAGGAGTTGTTATTCCACTTGCCATTACCGGGAGTCGTTTACTTTGCTAGTCGAAAGTTAGCTAGTCAAGTGGCAGAATGGTTAAGAAGTCAAACCGGATTAGCAGTGGCTGCTTACCATGCCGGGATTCCGTCGTTAGAACGTTACCGCGTTCAGCAGCAGTTCATGAAGGGGCAAGTCCAGGTCATTTGCGCAACAAGTGCCTTTGGGATGGGAATCGATAAGAGCAACATTCGGTTTGTTATTCATTATCATTTGCCCGCTAGCCTAGAAAGCTATGTGCAAGAGATTGGTCGTGCTGGTCGTGATGATCAACCAAGCTGCGCAATTTTGATGGTGGGACCGGGGGATGAACAGATTCAGGTGACGCTCACCACGGTCGATTTACCATCGGCTGATTTATTAGACCAAGTCAGAATGAAGAAGTTGCCGGTGCGCGCACTTGGAGATCAGGCTGACCTTTTCAAGTTTTATCTTGACCACGGTTATCAGGGCCAGCAAATTGTTCAGTCCTTTCATAAACGTGCCCGGGAAAGTCATCAGCGGTTGCGTAAAATGATGGCATATATCAATACTGATCTGTGCCGGCGTCAACAGATTGCTGATTATTTTGGTGAACCTTTGCATGAGCAGATTCCGTGTTGTGATGTGGACCAACCATCCTGGTTACAAGACCACTTCTGGCAGGATCAGGTTAACGAACCCACTAGCGCAGGCGAACAGGACCAATTAGATTGGCGCGCTCATTTGCAGAGCCTGCTGCTATCAGGACACGATTTGGACAAATAATCACCTAGACAATGCATAGCGAATTGCGCTACAATCAGAATGTTAAATTCTAAAAAGGAGGGCCTAGAATATGAGTGAGCGTCGGGAAGAAACCCGAAAAAAGGATGACGCCCTATGGGATAAGACATTTACCGATGATCAAGATTTAGGCAGCGATGGTCATCTTTCAAGAACTGAACACCGTCGTCAACGGGAACATAATTCCATGATCACCACGATTCTGATTATCCTAATTATTATATTGGCCGCGGCTCCCGTCATTTATTGGGTCAATCACAAGAATCCATTGAATCACCCTGTACGGTCTGAACGGGTGGCACAGTCAGCTACAAATTCTAAAAAAAAAGCGGTCAGCCATTCTACCCACACACACAAAGAAGCCAGCAGTCACCATTCTGCTAGTCAGTCGTCAAGTCTGAGTTCGTCGTCTAGCTCATCAATGAGTTCATCCTCGTCAGCGGTCTCATCTAGTAGTCAATCTACGCAACGCTGGGTAACTGTCCCCCGCAATGGTAGTTTGTATCGGGTTGCTGCCAATAACGGTATTTCCGTCCAGGAGTTAATGCGCTTAAATGGGTTGACGCCGAATGCTCGTTTACGTCCGGGCCAACAACTTCGCGTTCGTTAAGGAGAGTGAACAAGTTTGACAAAAGAGTTACAAGTAGCAATTGATGGACCTGCGTCAGCCGGGAAGAGCACGGTTGCCAAGTTAGTTGCTAAGCGGTTTGGGTATGTCTATTGTGATACGGGAGCGATGTACCGTGCGGTCACTGTTGCTGCATTAAATAACGGGATTGCCGTTGATGACCGTCCAGCAGTCGCTGAGCTCGTTAAGACGGTTAAAATTACCTTTGAACCAGGTGATCCGGATCAAAAGGTTTTCTTGAATGGCCAAGAAGTCACAAGAGCGATTCGTCAGCCAG
>CALVFC010000097.1 GCA_944326735.1 uncultured Limosilactobacillus sp.
GCAGCGATCAACATGCAAAATGGTGGTTCCCCATTGGCATATTTAATTAAACAAACAATTTATGTTCTGATGGGGATATGCTTTCTTACCTTTGGAGCTAACTTTTCACTGAAGCATTACCGTACCCGTGGATTTTTAAAGTGGTCAACCATTGTTGTGGTCGGCATGTTATTTGTTGTCCTGGTCTTTTCCCGAGCTGTTAACGGTGCGAAGGGATGGTTGAACTTAGGAATTATTAACATTCAACCAGTGGAAGTTTGCAAACTCTACCTCATTTTATACCTGTCAGATCGGATGGCCCGGATTAAAGCGCGTCATGCTCACTTCCTGGATTTCCACCAGTCGAGTGGACCATGGTTGATTATTATTATATGTTTTGGCTTAATTGCCCTGCAGCCTGACATTGGTGGGCTGGCCATCAATGCCATGATCTTCGGGGTTTTATTACTTGCCTGTGACTTCAAATGGAGTGCAGGGATTAGTATTTTACTGATAATTCCGTTGATCGGTTACTTTGGCATTGAGAAAATGGTTGAAAGCGGGGTAATTCATGGTTACAAGATGGCCCGTTTCGTCGCTTTCATGAACCCATTCGGTAACGCTACCGGTTCAGGTAGTCAACTGGTAAATTCGTATTATGCAATTAGTAATGGGGGCGTTTTTGGGGCCGGCCTGGGAAACTCAGTTCAAAAAATGGGGTATCTCCCAGAACCAAACACGGACTTTATTATGTCTATTACTAGCGAAGAATTGGGCCTGGTAGGGGTCACCGCAATTCTGCTTTTATTGATGTTGATGATTTGTCGGATCATCCAAATTGGTGTCCGTGCTACGACGGTGTATCAAATGCTCTTATGTTACGGGGCAGCAACCTTTATCCTAATTGAAACCTTCTTCAATATCGGTGGGGTGCTCGGCCTGTTGCCAATTACTGGTGTGACGTTCCCATTTATTTCCTACGGTGGTTCTAGTATGATCATCCTATCGACGATGGTTGGAATTATTATGAGAATCAGTATTGAGCAGAAGAAAGAACGGCTTACGTTACAAAGAACTCAGCTAGGATAATGAAGGGAGGAGTACGAATGTTTACACTAACGAAGCGTCGGGCCTTGATTGTTTATATTAGTGGTAAGCGAGTAGTGCGAACTCTCCAACACTATGGGGCTGTCCGCTACGTTTCTAAACGGATGCATTACGTTGTCTTGTACGTCAATCAGGATGATCTAACAGATGTGAAGGAACGCTTGCAGAAGTTACGAGCGGTGCGCCATGTCCTTGAATCGGCACGACCAGATCTCGATCCAACATTGACGGATTTGGAACAAACGGGGCTGTATAAAATGCATGATGAGGATGATTAGTCATGAGAATTATTTCAGGAGAATATGGTGGGCGCCGATTAGTCGCTGTTCCAGGAATGAAGACCAGACCGACAACTGATAAGGTTAAAGAAGCGCTTTTTAATATTATTGGCCCCTATTTCGATGGTGGGACCAGTCTGGACCTCTTTGCTGGTAGTGGGGGCTTAAGTATTGAAGGCGTTTCGCGGGGCATCGAGCATGCTTTCCTAATCGATCGTCAGTACCAGGCAATTAAGACAATCAATAAAAACATCGCGGTTACCAAACATCCAGAAAAATTTACTGTAATGAAAATGGATGCTGTTAAGGCTCTCCACCGTCTCGCACGTGACCACCAGCAATTTGATATGGTATATTTAGACCCGCCATATGCTAAACAGCAAATTGTGAAGAATATGACAACGATGGTTGAGCTGGACTTGCTAAATGACAATGCCTGCATTGTCGCTGAAACCGACCAAAATGCTGACTTACCAGTTGATATTCCTCACTTTCAGCAGGTTCGTTGCCAGAGCTATGGCATTACTGTATTAACCATTTATCAATTCGGAAAGAAGGATTAGTGAACATGAAAATTGCTGTTTTCCCTGGGTCGTTTGATCCTTTAACTCTTGGGCACCTGGATTTAATCAAGCGGGGGAGTGCCTTATTTGATCAACTAGCAGTTGCTGTAATGACTAACACAAATAAGGAACCATTGTTTACCGTTGATGAACGGGTTGAACAAATTAAGGAAGCCGTTTCTGGTCTTGATAATGTTTCAGTTATCACGACGAGTGGGTTAACCGTTGATTTGATGAACCGCATTGGTGCTGATTACTTAATGCGCGGGCTGCGGAATACGACCGACTTTCAGTACGAACGTGACATTGCAGCGATGAATAATTTCCTTGATGACCAATGCGAGACAATTTTCTTCTTAGCGCGTCCTGAATATCAACACCTTTCCAGTAGTATGCTGAAGGAAGTTACTTCTGCCGGCGGTGATATTTCGGCTTATCTTCCTAAGAACATTAACGAAGCATTGAAGCAACGCTTGAAAGAGAAAAAGTTACTTAAAGTAAAGGAACATAATGAAAAGACAAGATAAAATAATCTTACGACGAATTGCGCTGACGTTATTCGCCGTATTGTTTCTCGGGTGGTTTTTATTCTGGCCATTACCTTCATACATTGAAGGACCGGGCAGTGCAGATAACCTCCAATCCTATGTCCATATTAAAGGGCATCCAGATCGGCGTAAGGGGAGTTTTATGATTACTTCAGTTATGCTTTCTCAAGCCCGACCGGCAACCTACTTGTGGGCAAAGGTAACGCCATACCATTCGATTGAGAGTGCTGATGATGTCACCGGTGGACAGAGTGGTGCTACTTTTAATAAAGTGCAGGACTTTTATATGCAGAGTGCGATCAATGAAGCGATTGCCGTTGCTTATCGAGCCGCCCATCAAACAGTTCATGAAAAGTATTTGGGGATATATGTTCTCCAGGTTCAAAAGCATTCGAAGTTTAAGAAGTATGTCAAAGTTGGCGATACGATAACGAAAGTAAATGGTCACCACTTTGATACTGCCCATGGCTTTCAAAAATACATTGCTAAGCGCAAAGTGGGGACACCACTGCAAGTCACTTATCTCCACAACGGCCACCAGCACACCGTTACTAAACCGCTAGTTAGGATTGCCGGTTCACGGGCAGGAATTGGTATTTTACTGACCGACAATGTCAAAGTAAGTACAGATATCCCTGTGAAGGTCACGCCTGGACAATTGGGCGGACCTTCTGGCGGACTTATGTTTAGTCTCCAGATTTACGAACAACTAACTAACCAAAACTTACGCCACGGTCAAAAGATTGCCGGAACAGGGACAATTAATCCGGATGGTACAGTTGGTGAGATTGGTGGCATTGATAAAAAGGTCGTTGCCGCCCACCGTGCTGGTGCTAAAATCTTCTTTGCGCCGTACGTCAAACCTAATAAATTATTATTAAAGTATGAAGAGGGTCACCAGACAAATTACCAAATGGCCAAGAAGACTGCTAAAAAGGTTGATCCAAATATGAAGGTGGTGCCCGTTACCTCCTTCAACGACGCTCTTCATTACCTTCAAACACATTAAGAATTAAAGTCCGAAAAAACTTTTTCGGACTTTTTTCGTGCAATCAATGTGATTTATTCGTTTATTAAAGTATGAAGGGAGGAATTATGGAAAAATTATCAGAATTTTGGTTAACTTATCGGCGGTGGGTATTAGTCGCGGCCGGGGGACTATTAGTTATTATCTTGTTCTTCTTCACGAGAATGAGTCATAATGACCCGGTACAAACCAAAATGACCGATGTTAATAGCTCGGCGGTCAGTAATTCACCCAATAGCCATTCAGCTAAACGGTTTATTTATGTTGATGTTAAGGGGGCTGTTGCGCATCCTGGAGTGATCCGTCTATCCCGTGATGCCCGAATTGAGGAAGCCTTGAAAATCGTTAAACCTACGGCGGAGGCTGACTTGAAACAAGTGAACTTGGCCAAGCAACTTACGGACCAACAGGTATTGTATGTTCCAAAGTTTGGTGAACAAGTCAATGTACCTGGTGCCGAGTCATCAAGCGGTGTCGATAATGCTGGACCAAATAGTAGTGACGGACCGAAAATTAATATCAATACCGCTGGTAAAAATCAGCTATGTGAAATAACGGGAATTGGCGATAAGAAAGCCGACTTAATTATTCAGTACCGTCAAGAGCATGGACAATTTAAGAGTGTAGATGATTTAAAAAATATTTCTGGATTTGGTGACAAGACCGTTGCGAAGATTAAACCGCAACTATCAGTTTAATGTTGGCTTAAGCCGCGATTTGCGATACCATTACAAAGTAACGGAAATAATTGTTCGGAATGGAGAGTGACGCTATGAAAAAGCGGATTGATTGGGACCAGTACTTTATGATGCAAGCTGCACTGTTGGCCTCACGTAGTACTTGCAATCGGTTATCCGTGGGTGCCGTGCTTGTCCGCGATAAACGAGTAATTGCTGGCGGATATAACGGGTCCGTATCTGGAGACACTCACTGTATTGACGAAGGATGCTACCTGCGCGATGGGCACTGTGTACGGACTATTCATGCAGAGATGAATGCCATCTTACAGTGCGCTAAGTTTGGTGTTTCTGCCGATGGGGCGAGTCTCTATGTTACTGATTTTCCGTGCTTGCAGTGCACTAAGAGTTTGCTACAGGCTGGTATTAAAGAAATTAACTATTTACGTAACTATCACAATGATGAGTATGCAAAACGTTTGATTAAGCTTAAACATGTCCAATTACACCAAATTCATTTAGACCAGAATATCCTTGAAGAGGTTAATCTGGATCAATACATTAATCCAGAAAACAAGTAATTAGATATTACCTGGTTTTCCCTGCACTCTTTGTCACATCGCTTGCTACAGCGATTACAAGTGGTCACCTGTGGTTAACGATCGGGTCACTGTTACTGTTTATTCGCATTTTGCTATTGGGTAAGCGTAACCTGATCATGGTGAGTCTTTTCTTGGGAATGGTAGTAACTGGTTATTCGTTGATGTTAAAGGGTCACTTACATCATCAGCAGGTGACGCAGGCAACTGAAGTGCATCAGCGGGTCGTGACTATCTCTGGTGACCAATTTCACATTAACGGCAACCGCCTTACTTTTGTGGGTCGTGATAAGCTAATTCACCAAACCGTTAGTGGAATGGCTTATCTGACTAATCCTCGTCAGGTTCGCCAACTGCAACATTCGCCAATGAATGTGCAAATAAGGGTTGATGGTCAACTACAACCGTTGATGCCGCCAACGAATACTAACCAACGTGACTTCCGACCACGTTATTATTCGCGAGGAATCAGTAACCAGCTCTTGGTTAAACGGGTTGATAATATTCGGTTGATTCAGCCATCCCGGCTAGATATTCATTATTATCGAATGTTGGCTGGCCAGTATTTTGAAAGTCTACCGAGCCCGTTAAACAATTATTGTACGCAGTTAATTTTGGGGGAAACGGTGCAGCAAAGTGACCGTGATTTTCAGCAGAGTGTTCGTCGCCTGGGGATTATTCACTTATTTTGTATTTCGGGATTGCATGTGTCTGCCCTCGTGGCGGGAATTAGTTTAATTCTGACTTATTGCCGAATTCCCCGGGAGACTACCGAATGGCTAATTATTGCATTACTGCCGGTCTACGCGATTATTGGTGGCCAGTCAGTGGGCCTCATTCGGGCCGTCTTAATGACCGAGGCGCATCTCATGGGTCGTAAGTGTTACCCATTGTCAGCACTAGATACTTGGGCGCTCAGCCTTATCGGGGGAATATTTATCAATCCATGGCTGTTTAATGGCTTAGGTGGGCAGCTCTCTT
>CALVFC010000098.1 GCA_944326735.1 uncultured Limosilactobacillus sp.
CATCAGCCGCGTGCGGATGACCGATCTTTCGTGATGAAGCGGCCATCGATGCACGAATATCCTCATTTTCCATAATCTTATCTGCTTGCAGCAATAAAGCCTTCGCATCAAGATGGTCTTCCGTAATCATCACCGCAGCATTCTTCCGAACCAGTGATTGAGCATTCTTGACCTGGTGGTTAGCGGTAACGTATGGACTTGGAATTAAAATGGTTGGTACCCCAAGCGCCGTTACTTCGGCAATGGTCGTCGCACCGGCACGGGCAACTAATGCCGCAACTTTTGGCATTTTAGCAGGCATGTCTTTGATGTATGGAACGACCTTAACATTCTTGCCAATTGTGACACCGCTCAACTCTTGCTGAACATGGCCATAACGCTTTTGACCAGTTGCAAAGATCACTTGGTAAGGCCGCTTATTGAATTCTGGGATCGCATCAACGACCGTAGAATTAATCTTTGGTGCCCCTTGACTCCCACCGAAGATCATTAAAGTTGGCAAGTCATCTTGCAAGCCGTATTCCGTCCATGAAAAATCACTCTGGGTTTGTGAAACGACTTGTTGAGCACGGGGGTTACCAACCAAGGTAACTTTGTCTTCAGGGAACTGATCGCGAGCCGCTTCAAATGCAATGGCGATCTGATCAACATAACGGCTCAGGAATTTATTGGTAATCCCAACAACGCTGTTCTGTTCATGGATAACGGTTGGAATATGTTCCTTGGCTGCTGCATAAAGGACTGCACCTGAAACATAACCACCGGTTCCTAAGACCACATCCGGTTTAAAATCACGAATGATTTTCTTGGCGTGCCGGACAGACTTCAAGAACAAATAGACAGTTTCAAAATTATAAAGAGACAGTGAACGTTTAAACCCTTGCATATGCATGGTGATTAACTTAATTCCTGCATCAGGGACAATCTTGGTTTCCAATCCCCGGGTGGTCCCGACGTATAAAACTTCGGTGTCCGGTTCAACTTGTTTCAAACGTTCAATTAAAGCTAATGCTGGGTAAATGTGGCCGCCTGTTCCACCGCCTGAAACCAGTAATCGCATTACTTTTGCTCCTTTCGTCCAGTTAATTTTTCTACTGCTTCAATGAATCGATCACCACGGACTTCAAAGCTTGGGAATTGATCCCAGCTAGCGTTGGCCGGTGAGAGCAGAATAACGTCACCAGGAGCGCTGACTTTCCACGCTTCAGGGACAGCCGTGATGGCATTCTCACTTTCAATAATTGTCGGGATGTTAGCCTGTTCCGCAGCGGCTTTCATCTTGTCTTTGCACTGTCCAAAGACAATAATTGCTTTTACATGTTCTTTAAAGTATGGAACCAGCCGTTCAAATGTGTAGCCCCGGTCAAGCCCACCAGCTAACAAAATTACCGGACGTTTGAATCCTTGCAGGGCAACTTCGGTAGCTTCAATATCAGTCGACTTGGAATCATTGTAGAAAAGCCGATCTTTGTATTCCAAAACATATTGGAGACGGTGACGGACACCGCCAAAGCTCTTCAGGACATCCACGATTGCGGAATTCTGTACTCCACTTAACTTAGCCGCTGCGATTGCCGCCAGGGCATTTTCAACATTTTGGGGACCAATTAAGCGAATATCATCCGCATCCATGATGTACTCACCACGCCAGTAGATCTTGCCATCTTCTTCATAGGAGCCATCATGAGACTTGTTTTGACGTGAGAATGGGACAATGGTTGCTTGCGACCGCTGAGCAATCTGTTGCCATTCATCACGATCCCAGTTCATCACCAGGTAGTCATCCTTCGTTTGATTGCGCGTAATGTTTAGCTTGGCATTAATGTAATTCTCACGTGTCTTGTGGTAATCAAGGTGATTGGAAAAGATATTTGTGATAATGGCAATGTGCGGGTGCAGGGTTGGCATTCCTAACAATTGGAAACTAGATAGTTCGGTGACCAACGTATCTTCAGTTGATAAGGTTGCTGCAACTTTGCTAAATGAAACACCAATATTACCAGCATATTTAACTTGATGGTTAGAATCATGGGCCAACATTAATTGGGTCAAAGTAGTGGTCGTCGTCTTACCGTTACTTCCCGTGACACTAACTAAGTGGCCAGTGAACAGTTCAGCCCCTAATTCAGCTTCGGTGATAATTGGCGTATTCTTTTGAACAAATTTAGCTACTAGCGGATTATCATAGGGAATTCCTGGATTTTTAACCACTAGATCAAAATTCCGGTCTGCTAGGTTGAGAGGGTTAGAACCAGTAATCACTTCAATCCCCAGACTCTTTAAATGGTCGACAATTGCTGGATCCTTCGGTGTTGCCTGATCGTTAGCAACAACTTGTGCTCCGGATTTTGCTAATAGTTCTGCTGCATTAAGGCCGCTAATACCAAAGCCTAAAACTAATACTTTCTTATCTTGATACTGTTTTAATGTTTGCATGGAGATCCTCCTGCTTAAATGTTAAAAATCAAAATTGAAGCAACCGCGATAATTGAAGCAACCAAGCCGACAATCCAAAAGACAATGTCAATCTTCCATTCACTCCAGCCACTCATTTCGAAATGGTGGTGGATAGGCGTCATCTTAAAAATTCTTTTACCAGTTAGCTTGAATGATGCCACCTGCATCATGACACTGGCGGTTTCACATACATAAACAATCCCAATCAACAGTAGTGACCATTCATGATGTTCCAATAATGAAACGGCTGCTAATGAAGCCCCTAATGCCAGCGATCCCATATCTCCCATAAAGATCTTAGCTGGTTTATGGTTGTATGGGAAGAAGCCCAGTAGTGTCCCGATAATAGCGACACAGAATAAAGCAATTTCTGAATACCCTGGTTGATTAATATTCATCAAAGCAATGATCAAGTAAGCCAGGAAGGAAATAATGGCTGACCCGGTAACCAGACCGTCAAGCCCATCAGTTAGGTTGACGGCATTTGAAAAGCCAACAATCCAAAAGATGATAAAGAGGCCGTACCACCAACCAACTTGTGATGAACCGAAGCCCATCTGAAATCCTTCGTGTTGGTAAATAACGGTGAAGACCATCGCTGCAATAACCTGACATAAAGCTTTTTGCCATGCCTTAAAGCCTTCGTTCTGGTGGTGAAAGATTTTAATGCTGTCATCCCACATCCCAATTAAGCCAAAGACTACCAGGGTAAATAGCAGTGCCCACATGGTGTTAGACAGGATCCCCTGCCATGCGGAAACAGCCAACAAGGTAATAACAGCTGAAATAATAAACAGGAGGCCACCCATGGTTGGGGTTCCCGCTTTCTTAGCATGCCACTTGGGACCTTCCTTACGAATTTGTTGGCCTTCATGCTTCGAACGGAAGTATTTGATTAATGAAGGCATCAATAAATAAGTAATCAAAAATGAACAAATCAGTGTCAATATGATTGGTAAAAAGCTCATGTTCTCCTCCTAATTATTATTGACGACTCGTGTACTGAACAGTCAGGGTCGTATTTGGTTTAACTTTATCATTAGCATTGATGCTCTGTTTAGCGACATATCCCGTCCCCGATTCCTTTAATTTAAGGTGAAGAGCAGCCGCCAACTGGTGAACATCAGCAGAACTCCAGTTAGAAATATCCGGCATCTTGTATTCACCACCGGTATTAACAATTATCTTTTGATTGATAACCGCTTTCGTATCGGGTTGTAAGGATTGAGATAGGACCCGTTTACCTGATCCAACCATGACCACGGACAGGTGACGCTTATTCAGCGTATCATTAGCTGCTTGACTGTCTTGACCGACAACGTTTGGTACCTTAACCAAGCCACTCTTGATTCGATGATGGTTACGGGACAAAACGAACTTCATCGTTGGGTTAAAGACTTCCGCCATCAGCTTAGTGGCTGGTTTGGACAAGTTATGTGGTTTCCGCAGGGTAACGTACATGACGTAACGGGGATGGTTAGCTGGCGCAATTCCAACAAACGAGTACAGATAATTACTATCACCGTTAGAATAACCACCGGCACCACCAATTTGGGCAGTCCCCGTTTTACCAGCAATCTTGTACCCCTTAATCTGGAAGTCATGACCAAGTCCCTTTTGATCATACACAACCCCTTGCATCATGTTAACTACTTTTTTAGCAGTCGATGCTTTGATTGGTTTGCCAACTTCCTTTGGTTTCACCTTTTGGATAGTCTTGCCGGAATTATCAGTGACCTTATCAATGATGTATGGTTTCATCATTTTACCGTTGTTGGCAACAGCACTGAACCCCTGCATCATCTGCATAACGTTGACGGTAATCCCTTGACCGAACGCTGTGTTGGCCTGCTGAAGGATTCCCTTAAATGCACTGTAACCACTGACTTCGCCATTCATCCCCTCAACATTAACTTTGTTGAACATCCCAAAGCGGGTTAAGTACTTTTTCCAGGTGGCGGCACCCATATTTTGTTCAACATGGGCAAAACCAACGTTACTGGACAAATCAAAAGCATCCTTATAGGTAATGGTTCCCCAACCGGTTGACTGCCAGTCGGTCACCTTTCCACCGCCAAGGGCCCAGGTTCCCGAATTATAGGTTGCATTAGGATCAAAGTGGCCGGAATCAATTGCCGCACTCAAAGCAAACACCTTCATTGGCGAACCAGGTTCATATACATCTTGGACAAGCATGTTCCGCCAAATTGGGTTTTTCTTTGAACGCAGTGTTGGTCGCTGACTAGCAGCTAAGATCTTACCCGTTTTGGCATCCATGACAACCGCCGTCATCGATTCAGCCTTGGAATCTGTGTAGACCTTAGAAAGTTTATTTTCGACAATGTGTTGAACCTTCGAGTCAATTGTGGTGTGAACATTATCACCGTTAACTGCTGGTTTCAAAATGTGGTTACTATTAGCTAACCGGTAGCCATAGACATCACGCTTGTCTTGCCGCAAACCGTTTTTACCAGTTAGTCGTTTGTTGAAGTAATTCTCCAACCCCAGTTGACCAACCAGTGTCATTTGACCAGTACTCTTATTAGTTACCTTTGGAGCAGCTAACCCAATGATCTGGGAAGCAAACTCCCCTTCTGGATAACTCCGCGCGGGGGTGGCGATGAAGCCGATCCCAGGTAGTTTTTGGGCCTTAATTTTTTGCATTTTGGCAACAGATAGGTTGGCACCCGCGCTACCAAATTCTACTTGGTAAGACTGGCCCTTCTTAGATAGAGTTTTGAGGATTTGTTTCCGCGGGATATTCAGGTATTTAGCAAGAACCGTGGCGGTGTGTCCCTTATCTTTGACGTACAGGGGCTTGCCACTCGAGGATCGCTGACTCTTATCAAGGACAGCATAGATGGTGTAGCGATTCGTATCCGTTGCCAACACCGTGCCGTTAGCAGCATAAATATTCCCCCGCCGTGCCAACACGGTCCGCCGTTGGGTGTATATCTGCTCTGCTTGGGATTTCAGGTTAACGTGCTGAACATCCTTAGTAATTGCAATATAAGCAAAACGAACGATAAATAGGGTAAACATTGCGACAACAATTAAGAAGAGCCATTTACCAAAGGTTTCCCGGTTGTTGTTAATACCACTATTTTTCGTTCGTTGAGACTTGTTATTCATTATTTATTAACGTTCCTTACGCTTGAATTATGATCCGCCAGTCCATACTTCTTAGCAGCTGATTTCAGTTGCGATTGACTTGTCATTTCGGCAATTG